>JBDTSO010000008.1:0-19199 GCA_039931085.1 Acidobacteriota bacterium
ATAACTTCAATTTCCGCTCAAACATTTGCTCAAAACAGAGTAAGCGGGCTGGTTAAAGATAAAATGAGGCGATTATTGTCGGTGCGCGGGTTTTCTTGCTCAACTTGCAAACGAGAATGGAAAAAGTCGCCGTAACAAATTCCGGCGGAGTTTTTACCTTTGAAAAAGTTACGCCCGGCAATTATGAAATTAGGGTTGCGGCGGAAGGTTTTGCACAGCAAGTTGCGCCCGTTTTGATTACAAATGCCGAAACTGACAATTTGGAAATTACGCTGGCAATTGGCGCAAGTAATTTGACGGTTACGGCGGAAATTGGGCATTCCGAGCAGCTTAAAAATGTTCCGCAAGCAGTGAGCGTCGTTACGTCGGAAGAAATGTTAGAACGCAGTTCGTCGGTTCTTTCGCAGGTCGGCAGGGAAGAAGCCGGTTTGAACGTGCAAAAGACGAGTCCGATCATCGGTGCGGTTGTTGTGCGCGGTTTGACGGGCAAAAATGTCGTTAATTTCGTGGACGGCGTGCGTTATACGAATTCGGCACAGCGCGGCGGCATTAACACTTTTTTTAATCTTAATGAACCGAGCAGTTTGCAGGCGGTTGAAGTTTTACGCAGTCCGAATTCGGCTCAATACGGATCGGATTCGTTGGGCGGAACGGTTAATTTAAATACCAAAACGCCGATTTTCGGAATGGACAAAAACGAGTTTCACGGCGAAGTAAATCCGTTTTATTATTCGGCGAGCAGAGCTTTCGGCAGCAATATTTTATTGAGACAGGATTTGTCAGTTTGAAATATGCGCCAATCGGCAAAAGATTTTGGATTGGAGGCTATTCAAATCTCGAAGTGCGGCAAGACCGTTTTTCGACTCTTGATTTAAGCGACCGCCGCGCCGCGTTCGCGTTCACAAATCGCCAATTTTTTCCGTCGCGGCGCGTGTGTTCGCGGGTTGACCGGTCAATACAAGCGGCACAGGTTGCCCCGTTACACGGGGAAATCCGACCTACATTTCATGGGCGACAGGCGAAACTTTGGCGCAGGTGCAAAATCGGATATTACCAATCAGCGCGACAATCAATGGCATAACTGTTATTAATGATTCAACCAGCGTTCCGCTTTTTACAGCTTTACCAAGTTATGCGCTGTTTAATATGCGCGGCGGATTTACATTAAATGAAAATTCAAAAATTTTCGTCGCATTTGAAAATATCTTTGACAATTTCTATCGCCATCCGAGTTGGGGAGTTGACGGCGCGGGCAGGAGTTTGCTTTTGCATTATAGATATAAATTTTGATTGTTCAATAGAACAACTGAGAATAAAAAAGGCTTTCCAATTTATATTTGGAAAGCCTTTTTATTGAAATGGTCGGGGTGAGATGATTTGAACATCCGACCTCTCGGTCCCGAACCGAGCGCTCTACCAGGCTGAGCCACACCCCGTCAAACTAACTTACAGATTCTATGTTACGCCGGGGTTTAAGTCAAACCTCTGCGACAGGTTCTTTTTTTCCGAATCTTAATTTGGCAAATTCGATTATCGGCGGCAGAATTGAGAGAAAAACGACAACGATAACGACCTTTTCGATATGGTCTTCGAGTTTGATGCCGAAAGCCGTTTCAATTACGCCGCCCAAGAAATATCCGGCTAAAACCATCGTTAAAATCCAGAGCAATCCGCCCAAAACGCTGTATGTTAAAAATTTGATATACGGCATTTCGGTTGCGCCGATAACGAGCGGTGCAAATGTGCGGACAATCGGCACGAAACGTGCCATTATTACGGTTTTCGCGCCGTATTTCTCGAAGAATGCTTTTGCTTTTTCAACTCTGCTCGGTTTGAAAATCAAGGATTTTTCACGATTGAAAAGAGTTTTGCCCATCACTCGTCCCGTCCAATATCCGGTGCTGTCGCCAATGACCGAGCCGAGAAAAAAAGCAATTAAAACCAGTGCAACATTGAGCTTGCCTGCCGCCGCGAAGAGTCCCGAAACGACCAGAAGCGAATCGCCCGGAAGAAAAAATCCGACAGCCAAACCTGTTTCGGCAAAAATAATAAAAAACAACGCGAGATAGACATAGTTGCCGAAAGTTGCCAGCAAATTATCAATAAGAAGTTTCGGATTAAGAAAATCTTTAACCGCGTATAAAAAATCTAAAAGTGACTGCATAAATGTTAATTCAATTACGAGTTACGAAATTACGAATTGACGAATATAACATAACACTCGTAATTCGTTCTTCAATCTTCGTCTGTCAAATCCATCGGAATGCGCGAGGAAAGCAGATTTCGGCTAAAGATTGTTCCGACCCAAACTAAAATTGCGACGGTTGAAATTGCCCAACCGATATTGGCGATCAAAATATCTTCGAGCGTTACGCCAAAAACAATAATGGGAAAACCGAGCATCGCTATTTTAAGAAATGTTTTTTTCGCATTTTCCACGCTTTCGAGAAGATTTACGCGGCTGACTTCCATTTCCATATAATCGTCGTCAGAATTCAAACGCGAAAAATAGTCGCTTTCGCTCTGTGTCCAACGCCGCAGCGAAGAAGTTTCTGCCAAACGGTTGGCGGTTGAAAATTGGTGGATGACGTGAGCGATTTTGCCTTCACGAAGCGCGATTTCAGCCAAACCTTTGACGGAACGAAAACTGTTTTCCGCCGCGTCCAAAGATTTTTGAAAAGCTCCGCGGGCGCGTTTCCAATTCCCGTATTGAAAATAACTTTCGCCCAATTGCGCCAGCATTTCACCATCATTTTTTCCGCGTTTTTCCGCCAGGCGAAGCGCGGCTAATGATTTTCTGGCTAAACTTTTATCGCGTTCCGATCCGGCGAATGAATGCAGACAACGTGCAAAATCAAAAAGCAGCCGCGCATCTTTCGGATTCAAAACAAGTGCGCGGCGAAACGCTTCGAGAGCTTGAATTAGATAACCGGAAAGGCGAAGCTCATTGCCAAGCTGATGTAGATAATCGGCTTTTTCCATTTCCTCATCGTTGGCGTTTTGCGGATTGTATTTTGTTTGAAGACTGTTATTTCCTTTTCTGTATTGATTCAAGGAACTTTCCAAAACATCAGCCGAAGGGATTTTGGCAAATTCGGCTTTCATCAGTGTTTCCTTCGGTTCGCGCAGAAAGTCGCGCAATTCGATGGAGCGATTGTCCAGTATATTTTCCGAAAGGGAACTAAACAGCCGATGAATCATTTGCCGATATTCTTCGCCGCCGGAAGCAAAATCAAATTTCAAATTTTTCCCTTTGACTGAGGTGCGATAACGATAAAAGACGTTTCCGCCGCGTTTGAGCGCACGCAAAGCCTGAGTTTCAACCTGTTCAATGTCGTTGACCTTCAGCTTATATCTGGAGTTATTAAGCGTTGCCCAAAAACGCGGTAAAAGTCCGGTGCGAAGTAGTTTTTTGCCGTTAAAAGTAATGCGGTCAGTCCACGCTAAAATCGAGAAAATCAGCCAACTCAGGACAAAAAGCAGAGTTCCGGTTAAATCTCGTTCAAGATAAATAAGCAGACCGGAAAAAAATGTCGTCGTAAAAAGAGCGATAAGATAACTGTTCGGCGCAACACGAATGCTGATTTCCTTTTCCGAATGTTTTGTTAAGGCAGAAGTTCCGGTTCTCGAAACATCTGCGGATTTTACCACGGCTGAATTACTCACACTTTTACTTCCTTATCGAACGATTATAATTTATAAACGTCTAATTTGATGAAGTTTTTCAAATTATTTACAAATGAAACGCAAAAAATCAACAATTCTTTCTTTTCTTTTGCTCGTTATCCTTCAGCCTTTATACTTTGGAAGATTATCCGCCGAAAGGCATTCCGGTTGGCGCGGACGGCACCGGAACGACAATATCTTTGGCTTTTTCGGGGTTTATTTCCTCAAGTTTTTTCTTGGCTTCACTGGCAGTCTGCGACATCGGAATTGGTTTATCATCCGCATCTTTCGCTTCGCTGGCTTTTTTAGCGATGTCATAATAAAGATCGGCGGCTTCATCTTTTTTGTCCTGTTTTTCGTAAACTTTGGCAAGCTCAAAATTTATAGTTTCCTTAGCAAGAATCGGATTGCTCATTGCAGCGAGTTCCTGATAAAGTGCGGCGGCTTCGTCTAATTTTCCGTCATCAGTTTGAGCCTGTGCCAATGCAAATTTGGACATCGCGCCAACTTCATCGCTTGATTTTGATAATTCCGTAAGTTCCTGGACGGCTGTCGGACGATCAAGAGTTAAACGGTTGACGGCGACAAAATATTTGGCTTTTTCCTGAACCGGATTGCCGTATTTGTCGGCGACGGCTTGAAATTCATTGATGGAGGCTTCGGCGCGGTCTTTTTCCGTTTTAAAGGTTTTAGCAGTTGAACCCGGCGCGGGCGAGTCTGTAACCTGCGCTTCGGAAGTTACAATCGCTTTGCCGAGCGCGGTTTGCGCGGCGTTGTTTGAACGGCGATTCCACGCAAAGAAAATTCCGATCAAGACGGCTAAAACGGCAATTGCCGCCAAACCGTACATTATATTTTTGCCTTTGCCTTCAAATTGTTTTCCAAAATCTCTGACTTTGCCGCCGACATTTTTTTGAAAGTCGTCCCGATAAACCGTCTTTTTTTTATCATCTTCTACGACGGGAGCTTGAAATTGTTGTGGTACTCGTCTTTTTTTTCTAGCCATTTTAAAATTTATTGCAATCCTTTTGTTACTTGTTCGTTGTATAATTGTAGGTTAGAGTTTTCTTTTTTTTACGAAACAGTAAATTTATCGCAAATTGACGCTTTGAGCAAGTAAGCTGAAGGCAAAGTAAAAAAGCAAAAGTAAAAAGTGAAAAGTAAAAAGTAAAAAGTGAAAGCGAACAAACCAAAAAAATTATTGTTTTCGGGAACAAATTAAAAAAATCGGTGTCTAATAGTTTAGTTCGCAAATAAAATGCGGATGAGCAATTTGAAATTTTCAATTTTTGAAAGATATAAAAGGCAGGAAATGTTCTTCAATAAATCGCTGACATTCAACGAAGAAGAAATTACAGGTGTCGCATTGGCGGCAAATTTAACTTCTGCCGTTTCCGCCGTCGAAACACAGTTCATTGAAAGATTAAAAGCGGGCGACGCAAACGCCTTTGATACGTTGGTTACGCGCTACACGAGCGATATTTTCGGTCTGCTTTTTCGCATTACGGAAGATGCTGAAGAAGCCGGAGATTTGACGCAGGAAACTTTTTTGAGCGTTTTCAAAGCGATAAAAAATTTTCGCGGCGACGCGGATTTGAAAACGTGGCTTTTTCGGATTGCGATCAACAAATCGCGCAACCGATTTCGCTGGTGGAAACGCCGCAAACGCGAAAAAACATTTTCGCTCGACGCGCCTTTGAGCAACAGCGAAACTCCTTTTCACGAAACTATTTCCGGCACAATCGCCAACCCGGAAGAAAAAATTCTTCAGCGTGAACGCGAAAAAGTTTTGATGAATGCTTTAAGTGATTTGCCAGAAATTTTCCGTGAAGCCGTTGTTTTGTGCGACATCGAAGATTTGAGTTACGAAGAAATCGCGTCCGTTCTGGAAATAAACATCGGAACTGTAAAATCTCGAATCGCACGCGGACGTGAAGAATTGAGAAAGAAATTAGTTGATATTTGATAACGGAAAGAGTTTTTGGGTTTTTGGGTTTTTGTATTTGGTTTATAAAAGTAGTTATAAATCACTTATTACTTTGCAAAATAATATAGCTAAAAACTAAAAACTCTTCCAGAGTGAATGATTGACCCGCCCCGGTTTCACTTAATAACCAATAAATCGGTGCCAACGAGAGGTCAAGGTGAACGAAAAGTTCGGTTAATAAATCGTTATTTCGGCATATTTTGAAAACGTGACCAGCAACATCCGTTAAAAGATAAGTGTCAAAAAAGCGCAAAAACTGAATAAAACCGTTTGTTTTCAATGTAATGAAAACAGCCGGGGTCGGTCAGTCATTCAATTCTTTTCGATAATCGTGAATAGTAAATAGTGGTATTAAGAAAATGAACGATTTACGATTCACGATTGACGATTAACAAAAAAATGAAGTGTGTAAATTTACAATTTAATTTGTCTGTTTATCTCGACGATATTTTGACGAACGAAGAACGCGCGGCGGTTGACGAACATCTGGCGCGATGTCCTTTGTGCCGGCAAAAGCTGGCGGATTTTCAGATGCTGCGCCGCGATTTGCGGGTTTTGGCGCGTCCTGAAATTTCCGGTGATTTAATGATGTCGGTGCGAAACCGCGTCGCGCGAGAAGTTAAATCAAAGCAGCCGTCATATTTCACCGAAGATTTTCGTAGATGGCTGCAAATGCGTCTGATGCCTTACACAGTCGGAACGGCTGCATCTTTAATTATCGGTTTTACGCTTTTGTGGATGCTGCTTTCAAACGCAAATAATATGCGGGAATTTGAATTGGCGAAAATCACGCCGAATTCCACAACGACAACAATGTTGACGAATTCAAATTCACAGTTTCCGTCAAACGAATTTGAGCTGAGCGCGGCTGATTTTGCCGCCGCCCGCATTTCAGTTTCCGGCGATTCGCCGTCGGTCAATCCGCAGGGCGCGTTGATTGCGCTGACCAAATCAATTGTGCGCGGAAAAATGAAAGATGATGAAGTCGTCGTCGTCGCCGATGTTTTCGGCGACGGTTTGGCGCGAATCGCCGAAGTCGTCGAGCCTTCAAAAGACATCAACGCCATCCGCGAACTTGAAAAGGCTTTGAAAACGAATCCCGACTACGCGCCGCCGTTTGTTCCCGCCAATCTTGACCAACGCTTGAACACCGTGCGTGTTGTTCTGCGGATTCAGAAAGTAAATGTTGATACGCATCTCAAAAAATAATTTTTATATTTATTCTCATTACTGAGCGGTATAGAAACTGCACTCTCTAAAAATAAGAAAACTTTGCCCGCGAGATACTCTAAATGACGCGAAAAAAAGTAAAATATAATTTAATAGATTGTGCTTTTTAGTGCGTTTCGCATGTTTTGCGGGTAAATGTTCCTAGAATCTCAAATAACTTTCAGTCAAGCAAAACATATGCTGCTCAGTAATGATTCGACTTAAGTAATGTTTTTTAGACATAACATATTTGATACGTCTTTGTTTTTCTGAATTTACAAGAGCCCAGAGTTAAATTATACTGTCTTAAATTTTGATATTAATTTTCAATAGGAGAATTAAATATGGCAAGAGTATTTATTAATGATCAAGCAGATACAAAACATTTTTATACAGTAGATCAATCAGTTGGAGTAGGCGGTGCAAATAGCCGCGAGGATGTTTTGCTAGTGCAGTTTTTTTTGAGAGTTGGAATGGAAAATTCACCGCAATCAGCAGGATTTATCCCCCCTGGTGAGAAACCGATTTCGATTGATGGAAGTTGTGGGCGACAAACCAATACGTATATAAAATTTTTTCAAGTAGAAGAAGGTCGGAGAACTCCGGGATTTGCAACAACTACTGAAGGTAGAATTGATCCGGTTACAACAGGAACTTTTCGCGGCTCGATTACAGGCAGGCTTCTTACAATTATAGCCCTTAATATTGTTTATAGAACACGTCGCGGTATTTTAATTGCAGATATAAAAAAAGACCCGCTTTTTCCGGCTGAATTAACAAAATCCTTTTATATTAATTGATGAAACAAAATTGAAACTAAAAAACACGAACGAAGTAGGTGTGCTGAACCGAAAGCACACCTACTTCGTTCGTGATTCTGCATAGTTATCATACCTATCATACAGATAAGCCATAGACACTTCTCACCAAAGGTCATCACAGTAAAAAAATTGCTTGCAAAATAAATATTTAATTCAGATAATCTTATTTATCTGAGTTTTCCATTACTGAGCGGTCTAAGCTCGACTTTATCCATTTTTGATGTTGATAAAGCAAATAAAAGGCTTATAAAATCGTATTTTGTTCAAGTTTTCCAATGTCGTGGAACATGCGATGTTGGAAAAATATAACTTCTTTGTTTGCAAGACCTAGAAAATTCAACGAGATCAGTAATTTTCTTTCTTGCAAAAATGGATAAAGTCGAGCTAAGAGGCTGTCTTAAAAGTATCAGGTTGCTAACTTCTTGAGCATTAAACGAGTCATTGCCAGAAAGACAAAGGTTTCACTACTTTCCGGTAATCGCTCGTAATCTTTCGAGAGCCGCCGTAATAGATTCAACCAGCCAAGTGTCCGTTCGACCACCCAGCGGCGCGGTAATATCGCAAAACCTTTTTGTCCTTCTTCGCGCCTGACCCATTGCAAGGTTATTCGATATTTTTCTTTCACCCAGTTCGTCCACCCCACACCGCGATAGGTGCCGTCAACCCACACTTTTCGCAGTTTTTTGCATCAAAGCGGAGGCATATTTCGTTTTTCGGGTCAAGGACAATCTGCTCTATGAGGTTCGTGAGATACTGGAAATAGCCGATGAACAATTGCCAAACTGTTTTCGGGAAGTGCGGGATGAGTTGATCGTGTTCAAAAGCGACCGGCAGCAAACCATTGTGCGACTGATCCAGTTTTGTTTTAGCGACGAATCGGTTTGATTTACCGACGTTGAAGATCATCATCTTGTATGCTTATCGGTGGCAGATTGAGTTGTTTTTCAAGTATCTGAAGCGGACATTAAACTGCTTGCATATGTTGAATCACAGTCAAAATGGGGTGGAGATACAGTTTTATGTGCTGATGACATTGGCGATATTGTTCTTAAACTTCAAGCAGGATTGTCAAAATTCGGCAGAAAAAAAGCCGACGGCAGAAGAAATAGAAGCGAAAAAACAAGCAAGTCCATCAGAATGGATCAGAAAAATCAGTAAAGTACTTTACGAATCGTGGAAAATAAGCAAGAATTGGTTGCTGATAGTAAAGAACTCAATAGCGGAAGTAATTGATAAAAAACTACTTACAATGTTGAATTCGAGCTAGCAATTCTTAGACCGCTCAGTAATGATTTATTCTACATCTTCCTCACTTCCTTTTTCATTTTTCTTACTTGCCTCTTATCGCTCAAACTTGTTATAGCTTTAGATATAGATTTTATAAAAAGGAATAACAAAATGGGTGAACAAAATACATTTCAGAATAGTTTTCAGGATATTTTAACCAAATTAGAATCAAACGCGAGTGATTTTCTCGAAGGCGTGGCTGAGGCGTTTGTCGGCAAGGCGGAAACTTTGCGCGACGGCACGGAATTTGAGCCGGTTTCGCTGCCGCGCGATTTGGCGGCGCATCATAACGTGCAAACCGAATGGTGGTATTACACCGGACACTTTGAGACGGTTTCGGGAAAAAAGTTCGGGTTTGAACTCGTTTTTTTCAAACGCCGTACGGATTTGGATAAATTTTCGCTCGTGCCGCTGCGTCTTTTCGGCAATCCGATTTATTTCGCGCATTTCGCGCTGACCGACATAAACGATAAAAAATTTCGCTACGCGCATCGCAAAAGCGCGAACGGGTTTTTTGACCAACCCGCTTCGGCGTGTGAAGAACATTATCATTTGCGGCTCGGCGATTGGTCAATCAGAGAAGCGAATGACGCGCATATTCTTCGGGCGACAATCGGCAGCGATGTGGTTTTTGAAGCGACTTTAAAACCGACGAAAAAAGCGGTTTTAAACGGAATTGCCAAAGACGGCGTTTCATTTAAAGACGAAGGCGAAGCGTCGCGCTATTTTTCTTATTCGCGGATGGAAATGGAAGGTGATCTCATTTGGAACGGCGAGACCGAACATTTTCACGGCTCGGCGTGGATGGACAGGGAATTCGGAACGTGGACACCGACGGAAAATCAAAAAGGCTGGGATTGGTTTTCCATTCAACTGACGAACGATACCGAACTAATGTGTTATCAGCTTCGCAACAGCGCGGGCGGTGTTTCAAATTTTTCGAGCGGAAATTTCGTCGAAAAAAACGGCGATTCCACGCCGCTTTCGCACAAAGATTTTATGATTGAGCCGACCGGATATTGGAAAAGTCCAAACACAAAAGCGACTTATCCGAGCGGTTGGAAAGTAAAAGTTCCGAAATTTGACCTTGATTTGACAATCACGCCGGTGATGAACGATCAGGAATTAGACACGCGCGGCACGACGATGATTGTTTACTGGGAAGGCGCGTGCGAAGTTTCCGGCAAAGCGAACGGCGAAGATGTTCGCGGTCGCGCTTACATCGAACTCGTCGGTTATGACCGTTCGCACGACAGCCCGAATCTGGCTTACTTTTTGATGGGAAACCATTTTGAATTTCCGTCGAAATCAATCTTCGGATGATTTTTATTAGTCCAAAGTTAAATTCAAACTGACTTTGGACATTAGACTTTGGACTTCTTCAGGCACAGTTAAGAGAAACTATTTTTTTTCAATTGCTGTTTTTAGCTTTTCGGCTAAACTCGGATCAATTTTTAGAAGTGCTTCATACTGTTGGCGGGCGGAATTTTTGTCTTCTTTTAAAATATACATATAACCGAGATTGTAATAGGATTTCGGTAAATTCGGACTCAATTCCTGACCTTTTTTATAGGCTTCAATCGCTTTATCTATTTTTCCATTAGCAAAATACGCGCCGCCGAGCAAATTAACGGCTTTATAATCATTCGGATGGTCGTCGGCATACTTTTTTAATAAATCAAGCGATTTTTTATAATACCCGGTTGCGGTATCGCGTTTGTTGGACAAATCGTAAGTGCGGGCGAGATAAAAATTCATTTCGCCGTCGTCGGAATTGATTTTCAGCGCATCGGAGCAGGCTTGAATCGCCTGTGGATATTGTTGGGTGTCGGTATAAGCGCGGCACAAATTGGCGTAAGCCGTCTGTTTATCGGGAAGCAGTTCAGCGGCTTTTTTCGCGGATTCAATAGTTTCAACATTGCGCCCGGACAAAGCATAAGCCTCGCTTAATTTTGTGTATAAAATTCCGTCGTCTGGAAACAGTTTTAAACCTTCTTTCGTTATTTTAATTGCTTCATCCAATTTATTCTGATTAAGATAAATATCGGAAAGTCTAATATAAGCGTCGTGAAGATCGGGTTTGACACTTTTGGCTCTTTTATACTGCTCGACGGCTTCATTCAATTTATTTTCTTTTTCCAGCGAATCGCCGAATAAATAATACGCTTCTCCGATATGTGTTGTCCCGTTTTTTATTGCTTCCGAAGCCGCTTGACCTTGTTTGGCGCGGTCGCCGATATTGGAATAGTTAAGAGCGAGAAAATAGAGCGCGTCGCCATTATTCGGATTGAGTTTAAGGGCTTTTTCGTAAGCGTCTATTGATTTTTGATATTCACCCTTAGCGTGATAAATATCACCGACACCTAAACTCATAGTGTGATTTGTCGGTTCTAACTCTAAACCTTTCTGCGCGTCGTATAAAGCCGCATCGTAATTTTTCCGGTTAAAATTTACATACCACCGCAATTTATAAACTTCGAGCGGTTTGTAGCCTTCGTTTAACGCCTTGTCCAAATCCTCAGCCGCCAAATCAAATTCATCGAGATAATAATGCGCGTATCCTTTCCAAAAATGAGCATACGAATAATTAGGCGAGAGTTCGGCAGCTTCGGAGTATTTGTTGATTGCATTGCGATAATCCTTCTTCCGAAAATACTGATCGCCGACTGCCGCCGCCTTTTTTGCTTGGCTGCTGATCTTCTTTGTCTGCGCTTTTATTCCTGTCAAAGAGGTAAGACAAAGTATCAAAATAAAAAAATAAATAATTGATCTAAAAGTTTTTTTTTCGTTCATTTCAAATCTCCCAAATTACGGAATAACGACTGTGCGATTGACTTTCGCCGGCGTTTTGGCAGACACCGGAGTTTTCGCCGGTGACGGCTTTTTAACCGTTGTTATTTGTTTGCTCGGCTTGGGTGTAGAAATTGTAACAGGCGTTGGTTGGGTTATTTCCGTTTTTTTTGTTTTCCCGTTTCGCGCAGATGTGCTGTCCGTCGTATCTGTGTCAGGACTTTTATCCGTCGTGTTCGTATTGGCTAATTCTTTTTCTACTGAAGAATTGGCATTAGTATTTGTGCCTATAACTTCCTCCGAATTTGTATTTGTTACTGCTTCGAGAGTCGGCGCGGGTGTCGGTGTAATTTCAACAGTTGCCTGCGGTATTGGAGCCGGAATATCCTGCTTAACCGTCGAATCACCGCCAAACATAAACTTTGCAAACGCGACTGCTCCAATCGCCAAAATCAATAGTGCGCCAAGTCCGCCGGCGATCATAAACATCTTGCCGTTTGATTTTTTTGGTGCTGCCGATTTTTGAACGGGCAGCGGAGTTTTAACAGCGTCGGCAGAAGTTGAATGATCTGTTTGTGAAACAAAATCGTAAGCGGGCGCGGAACCTGTAATTGCGGATGAATCCGCTTCAAAATTCGTTTCGACATCAGAAGATTTTAAATTCTTCCGATTGTCCGAAGTAAATAAAGGCACTGACGAATCGGGCGAATAACTTTCAACTGAACTAAAATCACTTGTTTCAGAAAATTTTTCATCTGCGGCAAAATCATTTGTTTTAGAAAAATCTTCATTTGAAACGTCAAATTTTTCATCTGCGGCAAAATCTGTTGATTTATAATCATTTTCCCGTGCGGCTTTATCGGCAAAATTATTAGCTTTATCGAATTCACCGTTTTGAGCCGCCGTGATTTCAGGTGTAGAACCGGCAATTAAAACTTCGGTTTTGATTGCGGATTGATTGGAATCGGAATCACCATTTACCACATCCAGCGGCAATGTCGCTTCAAAATCCGGCTTTGGTTTCTCGTCTTCGGCAACTGACGAATGTGGTTGATTTAAACCCTGATTATCTGTTTCAGATAAATATTGAGATGGCATTTGAACTGCGCTGACAGGCGGCGGAGTCGTAATCACTTCGGTTACAATTTGCGACGGCTTAACTTCAGGCTGCGCCGGTTGTTTGGCAGGTTTAGCTTGCGAAAAAGTTTCGGTTTTTGATTTTGAAAACGCCTCGCGCAGGGCTTTTTGCATTTCGCGGGCGGATGTAAATCTTTTATCCTGACTGACCGACATTCCTTTGTAAATTATGTCGGAAATTGATTTTGGAACTTCAGGATTTATCTCGTTCAGCGGTTTAATCGGGTCTTCGAAACCACTAATAATAGCGTCGGCGCGTGTCAGAGCATCTGACGGAACGACATTCGATAAGATTTGATAAAGAGTTGCCGAAAGCGCGTAAATATCGCTGCGCGGATCGGTTCCTGTGCCGCGAATTTGCTCCATCGGCGCATAATGCGGCGTATATCCGACAATACTTCCCGATGTGGTCGCTCTGGTTTCGCCGAACGAACTTTTTGAAAGACCGAAATCAAGTAAAATGATATTATTTTCGTTTGTCAATTTTAAGTTCTGGGGTTTAATATCACGATGAATTATCGGCGGTTCGTAATTGTGCAGATAAGTCAGCGCGTCGAGCAAATGGTCAGCCCAGAATAAAACCCAGCTTAAAGGAAACGGTTTTTGGCTCAGTTCCAGACGTTTTGAAATATCTTCGCCCGAAATATGCTCCATCACCAAATATTGCGTTGTGCCTTCGGTAAAATGATCGCTGACTTTCGGTAAAGTCGGATGTCGAAGGCGTGCCAATGTTCGCGCTTCACGTTCAAAAGCGTAGCGCAGTTGCTCATCGTCCGAATAAAAAGTTCTTTTCAGTGCAACCGCGCTTCCAAGCCGCTGATCAACAGCCAGATAAACTTCTCCCATTCCACCTTTTCCAATCAGTTGAACGACTAAGTAACGATTTTGTATCAAAGTGTTGGGTGCAATCGGTTTCATTTTATAATCCTGCCAAAGCGTCTAATTTATTCAATTCAAAACGGTAATGTTAAATGAAAAGTTCTGGTAACCTCAAATGGTAAATACTACTTATGTATTACTTAAATATTTTATCTGCTTACAAGTAATTTTTCCTGCGGCATCATCGCTGGTTGTCCTAAATGCTGCCAGCAGCGTCCGCCGCCTTTGACTTTGTGCGTACACGGCGATCCTTTTTTCGTTTGCGCGCCGCAGAAATACAAGGCTTCCTGTGATGCTGCCGGAGCAGCGGCTTCGAACTGTTTTGTTTTCAAACCGTATGTTGAAGGGACAATTGGCGATTTTGCTTCGACGGTCAAAGAATTTGTTTGCGTCTGCTCTGAACTTTGGACGCTTTGATTTGTCGAAATTTGCGGTTCAACAATCTGGTTCGTCAAACTTTTATTTATATTGCGCGATGTTCCAACTAATTGTTTCGGCGATTTGCCAAAAGAATCAGCAGATGTTCGCCAATAAGTTCCCAATCCGAAAATAGTGAGCAAAACTCCGCATAAAAGTGAGATGCGAGGCAGCAGATCGTGAATTTTAAATTCAATTTCGCACAATTCGCAAAATCGGCGGCTTGAATTCAGTTTCCAGTCAATTCTTTCAATCTTATCCCCGCACTGACAGCAAAACTTCGGTTTATAAGGCATAAATTTTTCCTTTTGGAGTAAAATATTATAATCAAGTTAAAATTTAATAAAGATATTATAGAACATAAAACGGTTAATGTTAAGAAAAAAATGCCTCCAAACCGAATGCAACCGCATTTCGCTTATGAGCGTCTGATTGATTAAAATTCTATTATGCGATTTCCAAAAGCAATTTTATTATTTCTGGTTTTAATTTTAAGTTTTCTGAGCGTTTCAGCCCAGCAGGATGACGACGTTATTAAAGTTGATTCATCGGTTGTGCGGCTTAATGTCGGCGTAGTTGACGACAAAGGACGACCGATTACAAGGCTGAACAAAGAAAATTTTACGGTTTATGAAGACGGTGTAAAACAAAATATTTTACAATTTGAGCCGACAGTTGCGCCGTTTAGCCTCGTGATGCTTCTTGATATGAGCGGTTCGACATTAGGTTTTCGTGAAACAATTCGCCAATCGGCTTCAAGATTTATAGACGCTCTCGCGCCTGAAGACCGTGTAGCTGTTGTTGAATTTTACGATAAAGTTAATTTACGAAACGACTTTACGACAGATCGCCGAATTATCGCCAACTCCATCAATGTCGCCAATGGGCGCGGCAAAACACAGCTTTACAAAGCTATTGATTTTGCGGTTGATAAACTTGCCAAAGAAGGCAAACGCCGCAAAGCAATCATCGTTTTAACCGACGGAGTAGATTCAACCGTGCGCGATGAAGATCGGGATTTTTTGGAAAAAACAAAAGCAACGGATGTTGCAGCCGCCATAAAACCTGAGAAAAACGATGTTTTAAGTCGTTTGTTGAACAGAGCCGACGCGCAGGGCATAACAATTTATCCGCTTGCACTTCCGACCGGCGATCCTTTCAAACTCGCTGATCCGACACCGACGCAGATTGCGGTGTTTTCTGCCGCCCGCAGCCGTTTGCAGATTTTAGCGGAGAGAACCGGCGGAACGCTCAACAAAATCAACCGATTAGAAGAAATGGGCAGACTTTACGCGGCAGTCGCGGCTGATTTACGCGCTCTTTACACAGTCGAATATCAGTCGAGCAACGATAAACGAGACGGGAAATGGCGTGAAATAAGAGTTGACGTTAATAATCCCGAACTGATTTCGAGAACGCGGCAAGGTTATTTCGCAAAATAACTACTGATAAACTTGACACAAACGCGCAACATTTGTAGTCTAATTATTCGCTTTACGCACCCGTAGCTCAGTTGGATAGAGTACTTGACTACGAATCAAGGAGTCGCATGTTCGAATCATGCCGGGTGCATTCAACATAAAAAAGAGGCTTTTAAACAAAGAGCCTCTTTTTTATTCTTCGTCCCGTCTTAATTTTTCCAAAACCGAAAAATCTTCGAGCGTCGTAACGTCGCCCGCAACTTCTCCGTTTGAGGCGAGTTCTCGCAATAAACGACGCATAATTTTGCCTGAACGGGTTTTCGGCAGAGCGTCTGAAAATCGGATATCGTCCGGTTTTGCCAACGCGCCGATTTCTTTGGCGACGTGGGCGCGTAATTCTTCTTTTAACTCATCATTTCCGCTTCGTCCGCCTTCCAAAGTTACAAATGCCGCGATTGCCGAACCTTTTAATTCGTCAGGTCGTCCGACAACGGCGGCTTCGGCGACTGCTTCGTGTGAAACTAACGCCGATTCGATTTCCGCTGTTCCGAGGCGATGACCGGAAACATTGATTACGTCGTCAACTCTGCCCATAATCCAGAAATAACCGCGTTCGTCGCGCCGCGCGCCGTCGCCGGCGAAATAAACATTCGGAATTTCCGACCAATATGTTTTTTTATAGCGTTCGTCGTCACCGTAAATTGTCCGTAGCATCGAAGGAAACGGATGTTTAATAACGAGATAACCGCCCTCGCCGTCGGGAACGGAATCGCCGTCTTTATTGACAATATCAACAATAATTCCGGGGAACGGGCGCGTCGCCGTGCCGGGAACAGTCGGCGTTGCGCCCGGAAACGGCGAAATCATAATTGAGCCGGTTTCGGTTTGCCACCAAGTATCAACAATCGGACATTTTTCCTTGCCGATAATTTTGTGATACCACATCCAAGCCTCTGGATTTATCGGCTCGCCGACTGTGCCGAGCAATCTTAAAGATGAAAGATCGTGTTTTAAAGGATATTGTTCGCCCCATTTGATAAAAGCGCGAATCGCTGTCGGCGCGGTGTAGAAAATATTGACTTTGTGGCGTTCGATGATGTCCCAAAACCTGTCGTAATCGGGAAAATTCGGCGCACCTTCATACATCAAAACCGTCGCGCCGTTCGCAAGCAGTCCATAAACGACGTAAGAATGTCCGGTAATCCAGCCGATGTCCGCCGTACACCAGTAAATATCTTCGTCCTTTAAATCAAAAATCCATTTTGCAGTCAAACTCGTCTGCGTCAGATAACCGCCCGTCGTATGCAAAATTCCTTTCGGTTTGCCGGTTGTTCCTGATGTATAAAGGATAAAAAGCGGATGTTCGGAATCTAATTCGGCGGCTTCGCAATCGTTGCCGACATCTTTGATAAGTTCGTGCCACCAATGATCGCGCCCGTCTTTCATTGTAATTTCCGAGCCGGTGCGTTTGTAAACGACGACATTTTCAATCGTCGGACAATTTTCGACGGCTTCGTCAACCGTATCTTTAAGACGAATTTCCTGTCCGCGCCGATAACCGCCGTCTGCCGTTACAATCAATTTACATTCGCCGTCGTTGATTCTGTCTTTAATCGCGTCCGCCGAAAAACCTCCGAAAATAACCGTGTGAACCGCGCCGATTCTCGCGCAGGCGAGCATCGCCATCGCCAATTCGGGAACGAGCGGCATATAAAGCGCAACTCTGTCGCCGGATTTGATACCGAGTTTTTTCAAAACATTAGCAAATCGGGAAACTTCCGAATGCAATTGCTGATAAGTAATCGTACGGATTTCGCCCGGTTCGCCTTCCCAGATAATCGCCGCTTTGTTGCGCCGCGACGTTTCGAGATGGCGGTCAAGACAATTATAGGCGATATTTAAAGTTCCGCCGACAAACCATTTGGCAAACGGCTCGTTCCATTCCAAAACCGTGTCCCATTTTTTGAACCAATGCAGAGATTCCGCCGCGCTTGCCCAAAATTCTTCGGGATTTTTGGCGGCTTGGTCATAGATTTGTTCGTATTCGTCAAAACTTTTGATATGCGCCTGTTCGGAAAATTCCTTCGGCGGTTGGAAAATTCTTTCTTCGGTTAAAGTTGATTCAATGTTGGTTTGCGGCGTTTCCGGCATATTTTTCTCCAAAATTAACAAAATGTGTTTGCGGTTAATTGTAATTCAAACGATAAATTTTGCAAGAATCAAATATTTTTGACGTTCTCTAAAACGGAAGTCGTTACGCAAAAACAACCTTTTGGCGAATTGTGTTCTCAAACGAAAGAATCAAGGAAACTTCTTAATTATGAAACAATTGACAACATTGATATTGATTTTCGCCGTGTACAGCGGCTTGATTGCACCGATTGGTTTGCAATTGAATATGCAGGCAAACGCCCAAATCGTGAATAGAAAAATGATAAAAACAAACACGGATGAACAGGAAAAAGGCTTGCAGTTTCGCTTGAGCGAAGGTGTCGAAGGCGCGGAAACGCGCGAAAAATCGCCGGTTGCCGCAACTGATCCGTTGTCGGCGGGTGAGGCGGGAAATCTTTTAAAACGTCTGCCAAACATCAAAATTGAAAAAGACGATCAAACGGATTTTGCGAAACGCGTGGGAAGTTTGCCGCCGCCGAAAACGGGAAAAACCGTCAATGTAAAATTTCCGTCGGACGAAGGGCGCGGAACGCCGAAAGTTTCCAACAATCAAAATTTAGAAGTTCTGCGATTTTCACCCGAAGGTGCGGTCAAACTCGCGCCGGATTTGTCGGTTACATTTTCTGAGCCGATGGTTGCCGTAACTTCGCAGGAACAAGCTGCACAGACAGTTCCGGTTGAAGTTTCTTCGCTACCGGAAGGAAATTGGCGTTGGTTGGGAACGAAAACTTTGATGTTCGACACGAAATCACGTTTTCCGATGGCGACAAAGTTCACGGCGAAAATTCCCGCCGGAACAAAATCAATCAATGGACAAACTTTGAATAAAGATGTCGTTTGGACATTTACGACACCGCCGCCGAAAGTCGAAACGATGATTCCGTCGGGCAATCAAATTGTGCGGCGCGATCCGTTGATGTTTATTTCGTTTGACCAGCAGATAAATCCAAGTGAAGTCATTAAAACAATTGCAGTTACTTCAAACGGCAGGAAAATTCCGATTCGCCTTGCCACAGAAGACGAAATCAGTAAAAACGAAAGTATTTCTTATTATGTAAAACAGGCACAGCCGAATCGTTGGTTAGCTTTTCGCGCAGTAAATTCTGATGGTTTAACCGAAAACGCTTTACCGCCGGATTCACAAATTACGGTTACGATTCAAAAAGGAACGCCGTCCGCCGAAGGAACTTTGACGACGACCGAAGCGCAGAGTTTTTCGTTTAAAACTTACGGCGCGATGAAGTTTGTCAAAAGTTATTGCGGTTATAACCAAAGCGAAACGACTTGTGCGCCTTATGACAGTTGGCGTTTGGAATTTTCAAATCCGATTGACAGCGACAGTTTTGATAAATCGCTGGTGAAAATCGAGCCGAATATCGAAAATTTAAATATTTATCCGAGCGGCAATTCGAT
>JBDTSO010000009.1:0-19032 GCA_039931085.1 Acidobacteriota bacterium
GCCAACAAATTGGTTGATGCCGGTTACGAAGTGCATTTTTCGTTCGCGCCGATCATCGTTTATGAAGGCGAAAAGTGGAAAGCTGATTGGCTGGAATTGTTTGAGGAAATTGACGATACTCTCTCCGAAAAAGTCAAAGTGCAGCTAAAATGCGAAGCGTTTTTTCTGACGCATTCGAGCGATTTGCACAACGTAAATATGAAGTGGAACGCCAAAGGCGAAGAGTTTTTGTGGAACCCTGCGTTGCAGGTGCCGAAAAAAACCGCGCCCGACACGCTGGTTTACGATTACGATTTCCGCCGCCGTGAGTTAGCCGAATTCAGCGAAACGCTCAATAAATATCTGCCATATTGTTCGATTCGATATTCTTTCTAAAAATTTTTCGCCGCAGATTTTCACAGATAGACACTGGTTTTAGAAAGATAAACCAAAAAGCGTTTTTATCAATCTTTTATCTGTGTGAATCTGTGAAAATCTGCGGCTGAATTTCCCAAAAACTACTTTGCCGCCGCTTGATTTGTCTGACGCGGTTTGGCATTTTTGACGTATTTGTCAAACCAGTTTATTTGCTCGTATAAAACCTGTTCGATTGATTCTTTCGCCGAATAACCGTGCGCTTCGAGCGGCAGCATAACGAGTCGCGCGGTTTCGCCGTTGCCTTGCATTGCGGCGAAAAGTCGTTCCGACTGAATTGGGAATGTTCCCTGATTGTTGTCCGCTTCGCCGTGAATCATAAGCAGCGGTTCGTTGATTTTGTCGGCGAAAAAGAACGGCGAAACTTTTTGGTAAAGTTCTTTCGCTTCCCAAAAATTGCGGCGTTCCGATTGGAAACCGAACGGCGTAAGCGTGCGGTTATACGCGCCCGAACGCGCGATTCCGGCGCGGAAAATATCCGAATGCGCCAGCAGATTCGCCGTCATAAACGCGCCGTAGGAATGTCCGCCGACACCGACGCGATCACGGTCGGTTACGCCCATTTCGACGGCTTTATCAACCGCCGCCTGCGCCGAATCAACAAGCTGTTTAATAAAAGTATCGTTGACGGTCAGCGGATCGCCGACAATCGGAATCGTCGCGTCGTCGAGAACGGCATAGCCTTCGAGAAGAAAGAAAAGATGCGAATAACTGCCGATTTGTGTAAACCGATTAGTCGAACCCGAAACTTGTCCGGCAACATCGTTATTCGTGTATTCGAGCGGATATGCCCAAACGACGGTCGGCAATTTCGTGCCTTGTTTATAATTCGGCGGCAGATAAAGTGTGAAAGACAAATCAACGCCGTCGGCGCGTTTATATTTGACGAGTTGTTTTGTAATGCCGCGCAATTGTGGTGTCGAGTCGGTGAAATTGGTTAATTTCTGCGCGTTTTGATTTTGATTCGCCGAACGCAAATAAAGATTTGGCGGATCAAGCGGAGATTCTTTGCGCGTAATAAATTTCGAGCCGGTATCGTCCATTAGCGTAACGAAACTTTCAAATTCCGAATTGCCCGAACGCCAAGTTTCTTCTGATTTCGTTGAGTCAAGATTCATTTTCCGCAGAAATGGTTTATCGCCTTCGGGCGACGAACCTGCGCCGGTCAAGAAAATAAAATTGCCGTCTTGCTGAATTACGCGTTCGCCGTTCGGCAAAGTTTTCGTTACTGGCTGACCTAAATCGTTATAACGGTCGCGGACGTTCAAATCGGAAATCATTTTCGGCGCGGATTCCGAGCGATAATCCATCATAAAAATCCGCCGGTGCTGTGTGTCGCGGTTGTAATCGTAGAACAGCATCATTCCGTCTTTTTCACCGAATTGTCTGCCTTGATAACGCTGTTCGATTTTGACGACTTCGGTTGGCGCGGACGAAAACGGCGCGGCGAGTTTCATCAATTTGTCGCGCGGCGTGATTTTATTTTTCGGATCGCCGCCGTCCAACGCCTGCGCCCACATAATCGCCGCGTTTTCCGTCGGAATCCAGTCAACGTTGCGCGGTTCGACGGTTACGCCCTGAACCGGCAGTTGATTGAGCAGCGGAACGCTGGCGACTTTGTAAACCATTTTGCCGCTCATATCCCAAACTTCAACTTCGGTCGGAAAGCGCGAAGCCGGGAAAAGATACGAAAACGGGCGGTGAATTCTTTCGATTAAAACGTATTTTCCGTCGGGCGAAACCGTGTTTGAATCGAAAATCGCCGGTTGTCCGATGTCTTTAATTTTGCCGCTTAAATCAATCGTCGCCAGTTGCGAAGTCGCGTAATATTCAAACAGTTTTTCGTCGTTCGGCGATTTTAACAAATCTTCAAACGTCTGTACAGAACTGGCTTTGCCGGTTGTTTCCTGCACGTTCGGTTCGTTCGGCGTTAAATTTTGATAGGCGGGCGCGATACCGCGTTTGGATGAAACGAGATTGACGAGCAGCGATTTCTGATCGGGCATCCAGTCGAAACCGCCGAAAACCGTGTTGACCGACACGTTTTTCAATTTCGCCGCTTTCGCCGTCGCCGTTTCCAAAATCCAAAGTTCGATCCCGGTCGGCGTTTGATTGCCGAAGGCGATATATTTGCCGTCCGCGCTCCAATTCGGCGAAATAACCTGCGCGTTCGGCGGCAGATTTACCGGCATTTCCTTGCCGTCGGCGATGTTTTTCAATGTCAATTTAACAAAATACGGCTGGCGATGCTGACCGTTCGTGTTCGGATTGATGCGTTCGCCGGCGAGTCGCAGCATCGGCTGGGCGAGTTCGGAAATCGGCGGATAACGCAGCGGTTCGGCGAGCAGAATTTTATCCTTCGCCGGACTTATCGAAGTCGTCGGCGTTACCGGCGCGTTCAAAATATCTTCAATTTCCTTCGGCGGTTTGTGGTATTGAGAAAAAGCGTTACTTGCCAAAAACAACACAACTATCACTAAACACAATTTTTTCATAATTTATCTCCCAAAAATATTTAACCTAATAACTCTTTTTCCTGTTCCAATATTTCTACTCTGGTGCGAATATTCAATATATCGCTTTGCAGAATATTCAATGATCTATTGGTAAAAGTCATTTGTTTTTCAATTCTCGTCTGACCTTGTTTCAGTTCGGAAATGTCGCTTTCAAGTTTTGCATCATCATTTTTAATTTCGGTAGTTTTGCTTTTGACAGGTTCAGCGAAAACTTTTTCGAGCCGTTCAACCCCGTCTGCCAATTGCGTGAATAAATCAAGAAGTTGGTCAAACTGATTGTCCGACATTATTTTTTTCCTATTGTGAAATGAAATTCTAACACGAATCGAAAATTTACTTTATCTTGCCCAAATTATCCAAAATTTTGCCCGCAATCATCGGAATAATATCACGTTCATTCGCCGCATTTTCGGTGAAAACTACCAGAACAAATTTTAAACCGTCGGGCGTTTCGATATATGCGGCATCGTGGCGGGCTTTGCTCGTCCAACCGGCTTTTGACCATAGTTTAGCATCCGTCATATTTCTTTTTATCAATGCGATGCTCGAAAAACCGTGCGCCTGATCGTCATTGTCGGAAGTCGTTCCGCTAAAATCACGCTTGAGCAGATTCATCATAATTGTTGTGCGTTCAAATGTTGCGGCTCTGCCTAAAACAATTTCAGTTAAAAGCCGCGCCGTTGCATTGGTCGTCAGCATATTGCGGTTTTCACCTTTGTAGCCGCGAAATTGCTGCTCGATGCCATAAGCGTCTTCGCAAAAAGTTTTCTGATTGACGTTGATATTTTGATAGCCGAGCGAATTAAAATAACGATTGACGGCGTTGCGTTTATACGCCCATTTTTCAAATTCTTTCGGCGGCAACTCACTGCCGCTGGAAGTTTCGGTCAGAACGTCCAAAATATATTGCGTAGCTTCGTTCGATGAAACAACAATCATATCGCGCAGACCGCGCTCGACTTCCGGTGTATTTTTGACTTTGCCGTCTTCGAGCCAATTTTCGAGCGCGACCATATAAAACATTTTCACGACACTTGCCGGATAAATTTTTTCTTCGCCGCGCACACTCGCAATTTTTAAATTTTTCGCGTCGCGCAAATCAATCAATGTTGCAGAAACTTGTTCGGGTTTGAGAATTACGGACGAAAAAGCGTTGATAGTTTGGCTGACCGAATCGTTTAAAAGTTTTTGTAATTCGGGCGATTGTTCAGCCTCAAAAGTTCTATTAGTTTTGTTTGATGCCGCTGTTTTCTGTTGGGCTTCAACATTTATAAAAAGACAGCCGGAAATCAATAAAAATAATAAACTGATAAATAAATTTTTCATTTAAACTCCTGTGAAAGCCTTTACGGAAAGATTATTACAGAGTATAAACGAAAAACGGTCTACAAAAAAAGCAAGGAACAAAAATAAATAAATGACAGAGGAAAAACTTGTTCGCGGCATCAGCCGTTGGGATTTGACGGCGATCGCCATCAACACGACAATCGGTGCGGGAATTTTCGGTTTGCCGTCGAAAGTTACGGCTTTAATCGGCAGTTACAGTTTGATTGCATTCATCGCTTGCGCCGTGATTGTCGGTTTTATGGTGTTGTGTTTCGCCGAAGTCGCCAGCCGTTTTAAATCAACCGGCGGAATGTATCTGTATGCTCACGAAGCGTTCGGTTCGATTGTCGGTTTTGAAGTCGGCTGGCTTTATTGGATTGTGCGCGTTACGACGTTTGCCGCAAATTGTAATCTTTTATTGGCTTATCTCGGATTTTTTTATCCGTCGGCAAATTACGGGAGTCTTCGCATCGTGCTGATTGCGCTGGTTGTTTTGATTATCACGGCTGTAAATTTTATCGGTGTTAAGGAATCAGCAATAATGACCAATATTTTTACGGTCGGCAAAATCGTGCCTTTGTTGATTTTTGCCGCCGTCGGAATGTTTTTTATTCAACCGGAAAACTTTAGCTTTGCCGCCGCGCCGGAATATGGGAAATTTTCCGAAGCCGTTTTGATTTTGATTTACGCCTTCGTCGGTTTTGAAGCGGCGGTAATTCCGGCGGGCGAAACAAAAGACCCGCAAAAAAATGTGCCGTTCGCGCTTATGACGGGTTTGATAATCTGCGCCGTTTTGTATATTTTGATTCAGATTGTTTCAATCGGAACTTTGCCCGAACTTGCGGCTTCGGAACGTCCGCTTGCCGATGCCGCGGGAAAATTTCTCGGCACATTCGGTGCGGCATTTATCACAATCGGCGCACTAATTTCGATTTTTGGCAATCTCAACGGCGGATTTTTAACCGCTTCGCGCATTCCATTTGCGATGGCGGAACACAACGAACTTCCCAAAATTTTGGCAAAAACTCACAAAAAATTCAAAACGCCGTTTGTTTCACTGTTTCTAACATCAATCGTCATATTTATTTTTACACTTCAAACGTCATTCGTCGCGGCTTTGACCATCAGCGTCATCACTCGATTGATTGTTTATGCGACGACGTGCGCGTCTTTGCCGGTCTTTCGCCGCCGCGAAAATGCGCCGAAAGCCGAATTTGTCGCGCCGTTCGGCATTGCCGCTTCTGCTTTGTCTTTAATTCTGATTATTTGGCTGTTGACAAAAGTTGATTTCAGAAAAGAAGGTTTGGCGATTTTGATTGTTGCGGCAATCGGTTTGGTAATTTATTTCACTATCCGATTTATGAGCAAAAAGAAAGACTCCACAACGTCCTGAACTCGCTTGATTTATTTCACAACTTTTTTTGCGGTGAGGCACAGGAAATGAACGAATTTATTGTGATGCAGTCTAATAAGATTTGCATAAAAGAAGGCACGGTGGTGGTTGTTTCGGGAGAAGAAACTTCAGTTGTTATCTCTGCTTCGGTAGGAATAAACGGGAGGAATTTTTTTGACGATGTAATTAAAATTCAGCGGGCATTAAATAAAGTTCCGCAAAATCAAGGAGGAACACTGCCTCCATTGGTAGAAGACGGCGTTTGCGGACCAAAAACCAATAAAGCTATTCAAAACTTTCAACTGCATCATTTCGGCTTTTCCGGCGCGGACGGCAGAGTTGATCCAAACAAACAAACAATTGTCAAATTAAATCAGGTTTTGTTTAGTAATTCGCCAAAACTCGATCCGGCAGATGATTCGAGATTTTTGACGGCTCTACTTGCAAATTTTGCTTTGGTTCAGCAGGGCGTTCGGGCTGCCAATGCCAATATACTACGGGCTAAAATTGTAGTAGATGCTCCTGACAATCTGCCTTCATTCGGCGGAACTCGCGCCGAAAAAATGGCTCGCGTAACTCGTCATTTTAATATTGATAGTTTTCCGAGCAGTCAGCGAAGTCGGGAATTAAACAGAGTAGGGCAGGTTTTCGAGTTTATGAATCGCATCGTAAATTTTCCCTTATTTTTTGATGGAAAAGGTTTTTTCGAACTCGATACGAGTGGTGATCCGAGAGTTGCCTTTACTTTTCCAAACGGATTTTTCCGAACGGGTGAAGTTAGCGACAACGGCACCCGAAAAGATACGATGCACTTTGGAAAACGCGCTATTAACGCCGTTGGCATACCGGATTTTGTAGCATTTATTATGGTTCACGAAATGGCGCATTTTATCGGATTGCCCGGCGGAATTTTTATCGGCGATAACGGGCGCGGTTGGTTTGACGACGCAATTATGCAAAATCTTACTCTCCGACAGCGATTAGAAAGTGCCGACCCGTATGCCGGTTTTGCACACGAATGCAGAACCAATGACAGTTCGCGTCCGCCCTGGATCGTTTCTTCCAATGCAAGCCGTTGACAAATCGCATTTTAACTTAATTAATTTGTGTGAGATTTGATAAATTACGAAAATTTTATTCTAATTCAATAATTGTAAGCAAAAAAGATGAAAAATTGCTTCACAGGGAAGATTTCAAATCAGTGTAATTTTCAAATACAAAAAGAGAAAACAGTTATAAAAACAACAAGATGAAAAATTTACTGATTATATTGTGCCTTTTAAGTTTCGGTCAGATTGTGCGGGCGCAAGGCAAAATCGTGCCGATTGTCGAAACAAAACTCGGCGGTTTGCTGGGCGGAGTCGAAAACGGCAAATTTATTGATGCGAAAATGACGTTTGCCGCTTTGAAAGACAAACACGAATATCATTTATATGATTTGGCGACGGCGAAATACAGCGTATTCACCACGCAAATTGAAAAACCGGAAGCTCCGTGTGAAAATTTTTATTGGACAAAAAATGAATCCGAGTTAGTCGGCATTGCCATCGGAAAAGAGGCGGCGTGGAATCCGCTGCCGCGCCAAGTGGAATCAATCGATTTAAACAACATGACCTATAAAAACGTCGTCGCCGGTGTTTTGAAAACCAATGGAATCATTACAAAAAACACAAAAATCACACAGGCTTTTCGGGTTGATCTGGAAGGCGACGGAAGGGAAGAAGTTCTTTTGACGGCGACGAGTTACGTTAAAAATATCACTTCCCACGCGGAAAAAGGAGATTATTCGCTGATTGTTCTGAGAAAACTCGTCGGCAAAACCGTCAAAAATATTATTTTGACCGGCGAATTTGTTACAAAACGAATTACATTCGGCGCACCCGGAAAATATGAATTGTCTGCGATTGCCGATCTGAATGGCGACGGCAGGATGGAAATTGTCGTTTACGGCAAATACTATGAGGGAGATTGGGTTGAAACCTATGAAACTACTAACAATGTTCCGGTTAAAGTGAAAAAATTGGATGCCGGCTGCGGCGTTTGAAATATAATATTCCAAAATTACGGCTTCATTTTTTTGTAAATAAAATGCAATCCGTCGAGCATTAATTTGTCGTCAACAATCTCAATTAATTGCGACTCTTCCGCAATTAAGGAGGCAAATCCGCCGGTTGCACATATTTTAGGCAGTTCGCCGAGTTCGTCAAGCATTTTTCGCAAAATTCCGTCAACCAAACCGATATAACCGTAAAAAATTCCCGATTGAATCGAGGTAATCGTGGAATTGCCGAAGATGCTTTCCGGCTTTTTTATTTCGGCTTTTGGAAGTTTTGAAGTTTTCTGAAACAGCGTATCAGCTAAAATACTTATTCCGGGCGCAATGATTCCGCCGAGAAATTCGCCTTTTGAATTGACCGCATCTATCGTCGCCGCCGTTCCGAAATCGCAGACGATAATCGGTTTACCGTATTTTGCAGTTGCCGCAAAAGCGGCAATCAATCGGTCAACGCCGAGATTCTGCGGCGGGAAATAGTTGATTTTCAACCCCGAATCGAATGTATTATCAACAAAATCTATTTTCGCGTTTAATTTTTCTTCGGCAAGTTCGCGGTATGAATTTTCGAGTTCTGAAACAACGGAAGAAACTTCGACGAAAGAAATCCGTCCGTTTATTTCAGACTTTATTAAATCGTAAATTTCATCGGCGGAATTAGTGCGAATGGTTGGAACGGAAAATTGTTTGACAAAATTTTTGTCGTCAAACACTCCGAATTTTGTAGAAGAATTTCCAATGTCAATTGCTAACAGCATTTTTAAAATGGAAAATGGAAAACGGAAAATGAATAATTTTTTTATTTTCCATTATCCATTTTCCATTAAAAATCTAGCCTTGAAGCGGCAAACCGTCATAGACGATTTGCCAGCCGTTTGATTTGCTCGTTCGCAAACTTTTGTTAAACCATTCGAGAGCTTTTGCCGGATCATCGTAGATTTGAACGGAAGGATTATTCTCGCGCGGATCAACGCGGCAGATCGCGCCGCCTTCATTGGCGGTTTTGACGCACAGCAGAGCGACCATATTGTTTTTTGACAAGATGGCGGTTCGCATATTGACTTCGCTTAATTCCTGTTCGTCAAATTCGTCAAAATCATCCAAATCGCCCGTGAAATCTTCAAATTCTACATCTTCGGGGTCAAAATCAAATTCATTATTCATATAATTTTTATAAAATCTCAATTTATCTATACAATTTACAAACTACACTTTTCCTATTAAAAATTCAATAGATGTTTATTCGTTCGGAATTTTTCTAATCATTTCGACATCTCCCGCTTGAATTACTTTTAACACGCCGTTTGTTTGTTCAATTCGCAGTGCGCCGTTTTCTTCGATGCCGCGAGTTTTACCGAAAATTGTTTCATTATTCAAAACTGCTCGAACCTCTTTGCCGAAAGCGTAAGAAGAACGCCGCGTCCATTCCAAACGAATTTTTTCCGCGCCGTTTTCGCTGTTTAAGATTTTATAAAAACCGGCAAATTTCGTCGTCAAATTTTCGAGCAAATTTTCCAAATCGGGCATTTCATTTGTTTCCGCTTCAATTGATGCCGTAGTTTTATTTAATTCAACAGGAAAATTTGGAGATTTAAGATTAATTCCAATTCCGACGATAATCGCCAAACCTTTGGTTGTTTCAACGGCTTCCGCCAAAATTCCGCAGATTTTTTTTTCGTCAATGTGAACGTCGTTCGCCCATTTGATGTCAGGTTTGAGATTATACAGTTCGCTTAAAACATCGGAAACGACAACCGCGCTCATCAATGTCAAAAGCGGCAAAAATCTGGTTTCGATTTTCGGGCGCAAAACAATGCTGAAATAAAGTCCGGCGTTTTCGGGCGAAATCCAGGTTCTGCCGTGTCGTCCGCGTCCGGCGGTTTGCTGTTTGGCGACAATGCACAGACCTTCGTTCGCGCCGCGTTTTGCTTGGTTGACAGCTTCCGAATTTGTCGAGTCGAGCGAGTCGAAACGAAGAATTGTGAAATTCATAAAAGAATGGAACGCCGTCATCTTGACGGCAATTAATGCAGCAGCATTCAAATCTTTCGCATTGCGTGATGATTTACATAGATTCGCGGCGTTGTCGTCAGGATGAGGGCGTTCCGGCGGGTTTCCAAAGCGAATTTGTGTAAAATCTACTTTCGTCAAAAAAGTTTTTGACGACTTCAAAGCCGCTTTCTCCGGCAAGTTTTTCAATCATTGCGAGATTGTATTTTTGAGAAACTTCCATAAAAATCGGTTCCCATTGTTCAAATTCAAATTCTTTGCCGAGCGATTCGATACGGATGGTTTGGTCTTTTTGGCTGATTAAAAATGAACGCGCGGCGCGTTCCGTCGGATGATAACTGGCGTAATGTTTGAATTCTTCGACGTTAAAATTTCCGCCGAGTTCGCGGTTGATTCGTTTCAATAAATTAAGGTTAAATTTTGCCGTGATGCCAAGCGAATCGGCATAAGCTCGAAGAAGCGTTTTCGGGTTTTTATGCAAATCGAAACCGATGAAAAGAAAATCCTTTTCGGTCATCATTTCGCGCAGATGTTTGAAGAATTCCAAAGCCTGTTCTTCGCTGAAATTGCCGATATTCGAGCCTAAAAAAAGAATGATTTTTTTCTTGCGAGATTTTTTCTTGAACGTTTCCAGAGTCTTAAAATAATCGCCTTGTTCGGGTTGAATGTTTAGATCGGGAAATTGCTTTTTGAATTTCTCGTTCAAGACATTCAAAGCCTCCGCTGAAATATCAATCGGCACATAACGAAAGGCGACATTGTGTTTGAGAAAATAATCAACCAGCAGGGAAGTTTTTGAACCGTCGCCTGCGCCGAGTTCAATAAAATCAAATTCGCCCGAATCAGCCTCGAAAGCAGCGAAAATTTCTTCGGTCTGACGGCTGAAAATTTCGTATTCGCTTCTGGTCAGATAATATTCCGGCACTTTCATTATTTCCTGAAAAAGCCGCGAACCTTCGTCGTCGTAGAAGTATTTTGATGACAAATATTTCGGATTTGAAGATAAACCAATCAAAACATCCTCGGCGAATGTGTCTTTTTTTGTTTCGCTTGCACTTAGCATTTATTAACCCCTTGTTCTTTTATTTATTTGGAATAAGTAAATATTTTTGTAAATTATTCCATTTGTTTAATCTTTTTGTTCAATAACCGACGGCTTCACCGTCGCTTCTCGAATCAATCGCGCCGAAACGCACTCCGTTTTCATCAATCGAAATGCCGGTGGCGGAAGCGATATTTGTTGGTTTATCGGCAAAATTATGTCCCATTTTCTCTAAAACCGAGCGTGTGTCGGGCGACATTCCGTAAGGTTCAAAAAGAATTTCGTCAGGAAACCATTGATGATGAATGCGCGGCGCGTCAATCGCTTCCTGAATATTCATATCGTGGTCAATCATATTGATTATAACTTGCAAAACAGTCGTGATAATTCGCGGTCCGCCGCGTGCGCCGGTCGCAAACCACAGCGAACCGTCTTTTCGCAGAACAATCGCCGGTGTCATCGAAGAAAGCGGACGTTTTTTCGGCTGGACGGAGTTTTTTTCGCCCTGAATCAAACCGAACATATTCGCCTTTCCGGGTTGCGCGGCAAAATCGTCCATCTCGTCATTAAGTAAAACGCCCGTGCCTTTAGCGGTAACGGCTGAACCGTATAAATCGTTGATTGTAAAAGTGTTTGTTACGACATTTCCGTCCGCGTCAACAACCGTAAAATGTGTCGTGTCCATTGATTCCTTGCCGATAATTTCGCCGTGTCCGATCTCGGAACTGCTCGAAGCCTTCGTCAAATCAATCGTTTCGCCGCGTTTTTGCAGATAATTTTTGTCTAATAATTGATTCACCGGCACATTTGCAAAGTCAGGATCGCCCATAAATTCGGCGCGGTCGGCAAAGGAACGGCGCAAAACTTCGGTCAAAAGATGATATTTTTCCGCCGAGTTGTAACCCATCGCCCGCAAATCGTATTTTTCCAGCATATTCAGACATTGCAGCAGAACAATTCCGCCCGAAGACGGCGGCGGCATCGAGATAATTTCGTAGCCGCGATAATTGCCGTGCAGCGGTGTGCGTTCCTTCGGCTGATAATTTTTCAAATCTTCGAGCGTTATCAAACCGTTATGCGCCTTCATATCGGCGGCGATAAGCTGTGCGGTTTTGCCTTCGTAAAAACCTTTTGCGCCGTTTGTTTGAATCCGCAAAAGCGTCTGCGCGAGGTCAGGTTGTTTGAAAACGTCGCCTTCGTCGTAGAATTTTCCGTCGTTTAAGAAAATCCGTTTGCTGTCTTCATATTGTTCGAGATTTTTGCTGTAAGATTTGAACAAATTTGCCAGACGATAACTCAAGACATAACCGTCCTGCGCGAGCTTCCGTGCCGGTTCGACCAGTTCAGACCATTTTATTTTCCCCGAACCGTACTTCTTAAAAGCCATTTCCATACCGGCAGTCGTTCCCGGAACTCCGGCGGCGCGATAACCGATGGTGGAAGAACCTTCGCCTTTGATAAGTTTTCCGTTCGTGTCAAGATAAACATCACGGCTTGTCGCCTGCGGAGCCATTTCGCGGTAATCAATCGCGGCGGTTTTTCCGTCTTTAAAACGCATCAGAATAAATCCGCCGCCTCCCAAATTACCGGCTTCGGGATAAACGACGGCTAAAGCGAGCGCGGTGGCAATTGCCGCATCAACTGCGTTGCCGCCTTTTTTTATCACTTCAACGCCGATTTTTGAAGCTAATTCGTGCTGTGAAGCGACAATCGCGTGTTTCGCCCTCACGGGTTCGCGCCACGAAGCAAAAATTTTAGATTCGCACGGAATAAACGAAAAAAATAAAGCTATTATAAATAGAAGCACGGAAATTTTTTCTAGTGTTTTCATAATTGATATTCAAAAATAAATGTTAATTTGAGATTAGTAGTAATATAATAAGTATTGTGAAGTTTCACAAATTCAAGATTGATTACTTAAAAATCTTGGCAAATTGAATATAATAATGTAAAGTTATTGACGATTCCTTCAAATGGTTCTTTTCTATTTGAAAAACTCTACTTTCAAGTAAATAAGTAAATTCTCTGACAAAAACGCGAGGTAATATGAAAAAAAGTGTAGCAATTTTGGTTCTTTTAAGTTTCGGCTTGTTATTCACCGCACCAATTTCGGCGCAAAGATCTTATAAATTCCACAAAATCCAAAATCTGGAAAAAATTTCGGTTAAATATAAAAGCATAGACGCATTTTCTGATGGAAACGGAGTTTGGCTGGCGTGGGAAACAGCGTCCGAATCCGGCAACCTCGGTTTTAATATTTATCGCAGTAACGATAATGATAAGGAAATAATCAGTTCCAATCTGATTCCGGGCAACTATTTAAAAACGGGCGACGCTCAAACGGGCGGAGACAAATATTCTTTTTTTGATGCGGACGGTGATAATAATTCCGCATATTATATCGAAACTTTCAGCATCAACGGACAAAAACAAATTTCCGGGTTGATTTCTCCGCAATATGTCAGTGATTTGACCGTTGTTGCGGGAAGTTCATCGGCATTTTTGAAAAAAACATCTAAAAGAACAGATTCTTCAATTTTAACGAGTGAATCGGATTTGCCTATTGATTTAAAATCGGAAGTCAACCAAAACACTGGTCAAGCGGATGCAGTTACGCAGCAGTTTGTGGCGGCGCAGGCGGGCGTAAAAATCGGTGTGAAAAAAGAAGGTTTTTACAGAGTTACCCTCGCCGAACTTCAAAATGGAGGATTTGATGTAAGTTCTCCTTCAACAAATTGGCAGTTGTATAAGAACGGAGTTGAACAAGCCATTAATGTCGGCGCGAACAGCGATTATATCGAATTTTACGGCAGAGGACTCGACAACAGAGATACAGACACGCAAATTTATTTTCTAATTGCGGGCGCACAAAACGGCAAACGCATCGCCGCAGCAGTGCGAAGCGCAATTAGCAGAAATGTTGTGGCAAATAGTTATGCTCAAACAACCACCTACAAAGAACGAACAATCTACTCTCCAAACACTCACAACGGTGATGAAGAAGATAATTTTTTCGGCAGTGTTATAAATAATAACGTTACTGTGCCGGCGACAATTAATCTAAATCTGCCGGCAATTGATTTTTCATCAAATATCTCATCCTTTGACCTGAAGATTCAGGGCGTATCACTGGTTCCACACCAAGTTAAAGTCGTTCTTAATGATGTAGAGGTTGGAGTCATCGGTGGAAGTTATACAAATTCAGCGACACAGCATTTTGATATTCAGACTTCGATTTTGCGTGATGGAAATAACACTTTAGTTTTGACTTCACAAAACGGCTCGTCCGACATTTCGTTTTTTGATTCGATAAAAGTCAATTACCAAAAGCGTTATCTTGTTCAGCAAAATCAACTTTCCTTTTACGTTCCGAATTATAAAGCCAGTTATTTGGACGGATTTACATCGCCGAATATCCGGGTTTTTGACGTAACTTATCCTGACCAGCCGAGAATTATTTCATATTTAACGCCGGAAGCGAGCAATTCCGGCGGTTATCGTGTCTATTTGCCCTCCAGCCGCGCGCGCGTGTTGTTTGCCGTCGAAGATTCTTCGGTATTATCGGTCTCTTCGATAAATATAAACACGCCGTCGTCGCTTTCAACTTCCGCACACAACGCGGATATGATTATTATTTCCTACAAAGATTGGATGTCGGAAGCCAATGATTGGGCAAACTACCGCCGCAATCAGGGAATGACCGTCGAGGTCGTAAATATCGAAGATGTTTATGACGAATTCAGTTTTGGTAATTTTAGCACTAACGCCATTCGTGGATTTCTTCAATATGCTTATAATAACTGGGGAAAACAGCCGGGTTACGTGCTGTTAATCGGAGATGCAACATATAATCCGAGAAATTACCCGGATAGCCGTCCAAACTCAGGCGCGTTTAATTTTGTTCCGACAAAAATCGTGGAAACTATTTACATTGAAACGGGCAGCGACGAAACAATGGCAGATTTTAATGATGATGGTTTGGCTGAAATTCCGATTGGTCGGCTTCCGATTCACGACGGACAAACCGTTACCAAAATTTTAAATAAAGTTTCAATATTTGAACAAAACATCGCCCTGCAAAATTTAAGCAGAGGCGTAGTTTTTGCCAGCGATGTGCCGAACGGTTACGATTTTCAGGGCGTTAGTAACCGGTTACGCAACCGCCTTTCTCCTGATGTTACCAGCATTATGGTTAACAAAAGTGAAGCGGATTCACGTACGCATTTGTTATCGGAATTGAATAACGGAAGATTTTTAGTAAATTATTCCGGTCACGGCAACACCGGCGCATGGTCTGCATCGCCAACCTTTTTTGGCACTGCGGATGTTGCCAATATGACAAATGGCAATAATTTATCAATCTTTACAATGCTGACTTGTCTGAACGGTTTCTTCATTCAACCGGAAGTTACATTGTCCGATGCGCTTTTGGAAAAACAAAGCGGCGGCGCGGCGGCAGTTTGGGCTTCTACGGGATTGACTACGCCTGATGTTCAGGAAATAATGGCGACACGATTTTTTAACGAAATCAATACTTCCGGTGCTGCAATGCGTTTAGGAGATTTAATAAAAAATGCTAAAACTGCCATTCCTGCCGGACGCGATGTGCGGCTTTCGTGGGCATTGATCGGTGATCCTGCGTTAAAGGTAAAATAGTTTTATCAATTTCAAATCATAGATTTATAAAATCTGAACGTGAATTGCCGCAGAAAAACGGCGATTCACGTTTTTCTATTTGTCGGCAATTGAGTATTGAAACTAATTTTAATTTGATTCGTAAAATTACCAAATAAATTTTATCGAAGTTTTACCGGCAATTTCTAATTTAAGTAAAGAGGATAAATATGTCTAAAAATGTTTCGCTTCGTTCCATGAAATTTCTGACTTTGTTTTTTATATTTTTGTCGGTTCTATTTGGCTTGGTGTCGCCTGGTCTGATATTGGCGCAACAGGATAACAAAGACACGAAAAGACTTCCGCCCGCGCATTATATTCGCAGCCACGATTATGATATGCAGCACATCGCGCTCAATTTGAAATTTGATTGGGACAAAGAACAAGCATTTGGAACTGCGACGATTACGCTCGCGCCGCTTGTGCCGGATCTTCAAACAGTCAATCTCGATGCCGGTTTGATAGTTTTTAATTCAATAAAACTCGGCGGAAAGAACTTAACATTTAATTATGATGAAAAAGCGACTTTGCTGACTATTAATCTTGATCGCGTTTACAAAATCGGCGAACCTTTGACATTTGTTGTGGATTATCGAACAAAGGGCGAAATTGTGCCGAATACATTAGGTTTTGGCGGCGGCGGCGGTTTGAAATTTATCAAACCGGACGCGAATAATCCGAACGGACGACGGCAGATTTGGTCGCAGGGCGAAAGCGATTACAACCGATTCTGGTTTCCATCTTACGATTCGCCGAACGATTTTGCGACGACGGAATTGACCGCAACGGTTGAAAAGCCGATGTTTGTTATGTCCAACGGAAAATTGATTGAAAGAAAAGACAATGGAAACGGAACGGAAACATTTCACTGGAAAATGGACACGCCGCACGCCAATTATCTGACTTCAATCGTCGTCGGCGAATACGCGGAAATCAAAGGTGAATATGCCGGCATTCCGGTTTCGAGTTTTGTTTTCCCGAACGAACTCAAAGAAGCGCAAGTTTCGCTGAAAAATCTTCCTGCGATGGTGAAATTTTTCTCGGAAAGACTCGGCGTAAAATTCCCATACATAAAATACGCGCAGACGACGGCGACGGGTTTCAGCGGCGGAATGGAAAATATCTCGGCGACGACGATGACACCGAACATAATTCACGACGAACGCGAACTGCTTGACGGCGACAGCGATTCGATTCAATCGCACGAACTCGCCCATCAATGGTTCGGCGATTATGTAACGACGCGCGAATGGGCGCACATCTGGCTCAACGAAAGTTTTGCGACGTATTTTGAAGCACTTTGGATGGAAAATTCCAAAGGTCACGATTATTTTCTTTACAACGATGTGCGCGGCAATCAACAGCAATATCTTAACGCTTGGGCGCAGGGAAATCGCCGTCCGGTCGTGACGAAATATTACACCAATGCCGATGCGCTTTTCGACACTTACGCTTATCCGCGCGGCGGCGCGGTTTTGCATATTTTGAGAAAACATCTCGGAGACGAATTATTTTTTAAAGCGTTAAATCATTATTTGACGACGAACGCCAATAAGCCCGTTCAAACTCAGCAGCTTAGAATTGCCATCGAAGAAGCGACCGGACAATCAATGGACTGGTTTTTCGATCAGTGGATTTTCAAAATGGGACATCCGATTTTTGAAGTTACGCAAAATTACGATGATGCTTCAAAAAAACTGACTTTGAACGTCAAACAGACGCAAAAAATTGATCCGACCAACGAATATCCGCAAGTCGAATTTTTTCAAACCTACGTTGACATCGAAATTGACAATCAAATCAAGCGCGTGTGGATCGAACCGAAAGCGGAAAATGTTTTCACTTTCGACGTTGCGGGCAAACCGAAACTCGTTAATTTCGATTACGAAAGCACGTTGATTAAAGAACTCAAATTCGACAAACCAACCGACGAATTAATTTATCAACTCCAAAACGACAAAGATGTTCTCGGTCGTTTGTGGGCGATGAACGAACTGACATCCCGCGAAAAATTAAACGACGCGGAAAAAACAAAAATCACGGCGGCGATAAATCAAACAATCACCGGCGATGCTTTCTGGGCAATTCGGCGCGACGCGATTCGTTCTTTGGTAACGACGACGGCGACCGGACGCAGAAATCGAAATCGTCAAACGATTGAGATACCAATACTCGATCCGGCGACGCTGAACGTGCTGACGACGGCGGCAAAAGACAAAAATTCGTCGGTTCGCGCGGCGGCGATTGAAGTTTTGGGCGCATCGAACGATCCGAAATACGCCGACCTTTATTTGTCGGCGTTAAACGACCAAAGTTACGGCGTGATTGACGCGGCTTCGGCTGCGCTGGTGAACACGAAGGACGCGCGAAGTTATGACGCTTTGGTAAAATTAGTCAACGCGGATTCTTGGAGAGATCACATTCGTCTGGCTGGTTTGCAGGGTTTGGCGAATTTGGGCGACAAACGCTCGATTGATTTGGGTTTCAAATACACTGATAAATCTTATCCGGCAAATGTTCAAAACGGCGCGTTAGGCGTTTTGGCGGCGAGCGGCAAAGGCGATGCGCGAATTTTTCCCCTGCTGATGAATAACTTCAAAACCGCGTTGGAAAATAACAATTTCCAGGCGATTTTCGGCGGACTGCAAAGTTTCGTCAAACTCGCCGACCCGCGCGGACAGGAAGCGTTTGATTTGGCAAAAGCGAAATTTAAGGATCAAGCGAATTTTGCCGGATTTATTAACAGAATTGAAGCACAATTCAAAGATGCCATCGTACAAAAATAAAAAGATTGCGTTAATTACAAAAAACGTGAATTGCCGCGAGATAATTCACGTTTTCATTTCAAAAATAAGATTTCTGCGGTAAACTCCTCGTGAGGTGAAATAATGGCAAATGATATTCAAACGGCAAGTTCAACCGAAACATATTTCCCGACACAGCCTTTTATCCTGGATTTTCATTCGGCGCGTTTGACTGAAAAACAATTTGAGGAATTGTGCCGCAACAACCGCGATCTAAAATTTGAAATGTCCGCCAAAGGAGAATTAATTATCGTGCCGCCGACAAGTCCCGAATCAGGTTGGAAAAATAGTAATCTCACGACCGAAGTTACATTATGGTCGAGAAAAGACAAAACCGGAATAGTTTTTGATTCGTCAACGATGTTCACTTTACCGAACGACGCAAAGCGTTCGCCGGATGTTTCGTGGATGACAAATGAAAAATGGGAAAGTTTGAGTCCGTCGGAAAGGCGCAAATTTTCGCGTATCGTGCCTGATTTTGTTATCGAATTGTTTTCTCCGACTGATAATTTGGCGGAAACGCAAGCAAAAATGGAAGAATACATCGAAAACGGAGTGCGGCTCGGTTGGCTGATTGATCCGTTTGAACATAAAGTTCACGTTTATCGGGCAAACGGTGAAATAGAAATTTTGGACAATCCCGAAAAGGTTTCGGGTGAAAGTGTTCTAAAGAATTTTGAGTTAAAAGTTCGTGAAGTTTGGTGAATCTTACTAATTGACTGTTTTCCCCAAACCATTTAAACTTATAATTTCAAACGTGGTGAGTTACAGCGACTTGCGACCACGAAAAATAAACCGCT
>JBDTSO010000010.1:0-18435 GCA_039931085.1 Acidobacteriota bacterium
TTTTGAAAATTTAATCTCAAGAAATCACTTTTTCGTTTTTTTTGAAACATCCGACCAAACGTAATATCAAAAAACTTCGCGTTCTTTTCCGTTCAAACCTTGATTGCCAACGACAAACGAACTAAAATTAAAAAAACGGGGAGTTGTTCAGCCATATTCCAAGATTTTTGGTTTCATTACGATACAAAATCTGCTGACAGTTTTACAGTGAAATCTGATAATCAAAATGAAAGAATGTCAACTTTGTAAAAATTGCTTTAACGACAATGTTAATACTTGCCCGAATGACGGAATGCCGACTTTTCATTCGTTAAGCGGCGAACCTGTTTTGGAAGGAAAATATCACCTCGAATGCCGCATCGGACAAGGCGGAATGGGCGTTGTTTATAAAGCGCGGCACGCCTATCTGAAAACTTCTCACGCGATAAAAGTCATTCTGCCGGATTTGGTAGGAAACGACCCGGAACTCGTTACGCGCTTTCGTCAGGAAGCATTGGCGGCGGCGGCGATTCGTCATCAAAACGTCGTCGGCGTTTCCGATTACGGTGTCGCGCAAGGCACATTGCCGTTTCTCGTGATGGAATATGTCGAAGGCGAATCGCTGCACGATCTGTTGGCGCGTGAAAAAATTCTTTCGCCGGAAAGGGCTTTTGAAATAATGTCGGCGATTGCCGCCGGAGTCGGCGCGGCACATCATCAAGGAATCGTCCACCGCGATTTGAAACCTTTGAACGTAATGATTCTCAAAGGTAAATCAAACATCAGTGAATCCATAAAAATTCTCGATTTTGGTTTGGCGAAAATAAAATCCGGCGAACTGCTCGGCTCTTTTATACAGGCGCAGACCACCGGCTTGATGGGTTCGCCGTATTATATGGCTCCCGAACAATGGGCGGACGAAGAACCCGACGCGCGCTCCGATGTTTATTCGCTCGGCGTGATGCTTTTCCAGATGATTGCCGGAGATGTGCCGTTTAAAGGTTCTTCGATTCCGGCGATTATGAAAAAACATTTGTCGGACGCGCCGCCGCCGCTCGGTGATTTCAATGTAAAAGTTGCCCCGCAAATTGAGTTGGCAATTCGTCATTCGCTCGAAAAAGAACCGGCGCAGCGAACATCGTCCGTCGAACAACTGGTTGAAGAATTGAGAATGGCAATCGGAATTACTTCTCAAAATATTCATATCAGCAATCTCGGGATGAGCGGTTCAATGGCTGTTTCCGCATTGAGCATTTTGACGAATCCGCCGCTATCGGAAGTTTTCGTCAACGATGTGAAAGTCGGTCAAAGTCTGGCGGACGGCTGGTTGACGCTCGACGGTCTGCAAAGCGGAAATCACCTGCTTCGCATCAGCCACACGGGTTTTCAGGATTGGGAAAATCATATTACTTTTGACGGAAAACCAAAACAGGTCGTCGCTGAACTCAAATCAGATTTTGTAATGGATACGGGAGCGATTCCCAAACCCGGCGTTACAACGAATTTAGCGGCTCAAAACTCTTCGCATAATACGCCGCAAAATTCGCAAGCATCGCTGCCGCAGGCGACGCAAAGCGTCCGGCAAGAAGTCGCATTTGAGCAAAAACCGAAGAAATCAATATTTTTTTCGCCGTTTTTTTTAGCAATTATTGGAATTTCGGGTTTATTATTACTTGCTATAATTGGGGTCGGCGGTGCATACATTGCCGGTTTCATTCACCCCGGCGAAATTGTTGACAAAGGAAATAAGAACATTATCGTTGTGCCGAACAACTCGAATACCGTCAATAATCAACCCGCTCCGCCCGAACAAATTAAAGCCGATATGGTCAAGATTGATGGCGGAAAATTTTTGATGGGACGCAACGATGTCGTTGATCCGAAAAAAGATTTTTCCTATCCCGCACACGAGGTTGAAGTTAAAGACTTCTGGATGGACAAAACGGAGGTTACAGCTCAAGAGTATTACGATTTTGTCAAAGCAAACGATTATAAACCGACACCGCCTTATTGGGAAGATGGAAAACCGCTGCCGACGGAAATGAAACTGCCGATTCGTTTTGTTAATATGAACGATGCCAAAGCCTTTGCCGAATGGCGTTCCAAACGTGATAAAGTTATTTATCGGCTTCCGACTGAAAGCGAATGGGAATACGCGGCGCGAAACGGCGCGGACGATAATCTTTATCCGTGGGGTAATGAGTTTAAAATCGGCTGCGCTGTCGTTGACCAACCCGATACAAAACCGGAGCCGGTCGGTTCAAAAGAATGTGGGGCGAATGATTGGGGCGTTTTGGATTTAATCGGAAATGTTTATGAGTGGACGAGCAGCGAAACTTCTGCATATCCCGGATCTCCGGTTGCGGTTGATAAGAGTAAAAATACTTTTGTATATCGCGGCGGCGCGGCTTATGACAAATCAATCGGAAATAAAACAACGGCGACTTTTCGAGGTTTTCAAGAACCGACGATACGAGACTCACAGCTTGGATTTCGTCTTGTTCGCTCCGATAAATGAGAATTTAATGAGAAGAGATTTGAAAATTTACAGTTGCGGATTGCTTTTGTTATTCTTTATTTTTGCAACAGGCAGCATTTACTCGCAGGACTTGGGAAGCAGCAACAAACTTTTCGATCCTTCAACTCCGAAAACGACAACAGCCCAAAAAACCGCGCCCAAATCCAAAAATTCTTCGTCAAAAAAAACAATTAAACGTGCGCCTGTCCGAAATGTCGCAAAAACCGCACAACCGAAAACCAATTCAGCCAAAACAGATGAGAACAAACAGAATGCAGTCGATACAACGCCGAAACAGGAACTGAATAAAAAATTGGTCATCACGGTTGAACAGCCGCAACCGAAAAATACGGAGAAACCGACACCTGTCAAAAATGAATATAACGAGATATTTGAACAAGCCATAGCCGAAGGTAATGCCGCGCGTGGTGAGCGTGAATACTCAAAAGCCGAAGCCGCTTATCTTCGCGCCCAAAGTTCGCAGACAAAAGATTCGCGCGCCATTTACGGTTTGGGAAATTTGTACAGCGACCAGCAGCGTTGGGAAGAAGCCGAAAGAGCATACCGCACGGCAATCGAATTTGAACCAACCGCGCCCGAATCTTATGTCGCTCTGAGCTTTGTTTTGACCCAGCCGATTCGCAACGAAAATCTAAGCGACAGATATGCCGAAGCAGAAAAACTCGCTCGACAGGCTGTCAAACTCGATGCAGGAAATGCCGTCGCCTACGATCAATTGGGAGTCGCACTCGAATTGCAGGGCAAAATCGCCGACGAAACACAAAACGCTTACAAAAAATCCATCAAAATTGATCCGAATTTCGCGCTCGCTTACGCACACCTCGGCAGACTTTTACGGCGCAAAGGCTTTACCAACGAATCTTCCGCCGCTTATCGCACGGCGATTCAGCTTTCAACCGACGTGCCGACGATGATTCTCGTCGCCGACGTAATGCAGTCTCAGCAAAAGTATCTCGAATCCGAAGAATTACTGCGGCAGGCATTGCGCCACGATCCGGAAAATCCGACTGCGCTTTATCTGCTCGGGCGTGCATTGACGATTCGCGCAAGTTATGACGAAGCCGAGAGTGTTTTGAAAAAAAGCGCAAACGTCAGCCCCAACAGTTTTGTTTCATACGTGCTTTTAAGTTCTCTTTATTTGCGGCGTGAAGAATATAACGATGCGGAAAAATATCTTTTGAAAGCGTTGAGTATGGTTTCACCGAACGAAAAAAAACGCCTTTCACATGACTTTGAAGCCATCGGCGATGGTTATTTAAAAGCCGGCAAAAGTAAAGATGCCGTTCGAGCTTATCGGCAGGCAATCAATTTGGATACGGGAAAAGCTGTTTTGGCTGATAAACTGGCAAAAGCGCAAGGCAGTTAGAGCGGACGCTTCTAAAGGCGAAAGGATAAAGGGTAAATAAAAAAGTTTTCTTACTTTCGCCCTTTGCCTTTATCCTTTCGCCTTTAAGATGCGCCCCGGCTGAAAACTTTTTTTGAAACTAAAAGCAATGATTTACTGTCCTAAATGTCAGCAAAATTACGATGAAGGAACGCAAAGGTTTTGCTCTAACGACGGCGCAAGACTGCTTCCCGCGCCGTCTTCCGGCAAATACGTCAATCAATCGAACGGCGTTTTTACACATCTCTTACGGAGAATCGCGCTGACGAATGAAATTGACGAAAAACTTTCACCGCCGCCAAAATTCGTAAAAGCCGAAACATTTAATTTCGCCCGCCCGAATTTTCGTCCAACGACGGCTGACAAAGTTTTGAATAACGAACCGGAAGTTGAATTTGAAACCGAATTCAACTCTCCGACTCAAAAGCCTTTGGCACGAATCATCAAACCGGATGAAATTCCCTCAAGTCAGGCTAAACTCGGCGACCGCAAAATCAATCTGACACTGGAAACGGCTGATGTGTTGGTCGGGCAAACCGTCAAAAGCCGTTATCGAATTCTCAAAAAATTAGATGCCGATGACGCGAGTGTCATTTATCTAGCTGTTGATAAAATTGTGCCGGACAAAAAAGTCATCGTTCAAATTTTGATGAAGGAAGAAGATGCCGGCAATTTTGCTGATAAAATCTTTGCCGAAGAAAGAGTGTCATTATCGCTTATTAATCACCCGAACATTGCGAGAATTTTAGATTCCGGCGAATTATTTGAAGGCAAACCTTTTATCATCAGCGAATTTGCCGAAGGCGAATCGGTCAAAGAATTGATGCAGAAAACCGGAGAAATAAACGCTTTGCGGACTGCCCGAATCATCAGCCAAACTGCCGATGCGTTGAGCGAAGCGCATCGAAACGGCGTTCTGCATCGCAACCTGAAACCGGAAAATATTGTCCTAACAGTTTCCGAATCGGGAAATGAACAGATCAAACTGATAAATTTCGGTGTGTTCAATGATGATTTAAATAAAGAAAATTTAACTTATAAATCGCCCGAACAGATTGAAGGAAAATTCGCTAATTTTGCCAGCGATATTTACTCGTTAGCCGTTATCGCCTATCAAATGCTGACTAATCGCCTGCCTTTCTCGGACGCGTCGGTTAAAGATTTTCTCGATTCGCAGCGCGACGGATTGAATCTTCACCCGACGAATTTGCGTCTGGATTTGCCCGCATCGGTTGAAAAGATTTTTGAGAGAGCTTTAAATTTAATTCCATCGGAACGCTATCCTAAAGCCCACGATTTCGGCGAATCTCTCAGCAATTCTTTATCAACAAACGAGCTTTTTAAAAATAATGAGAAAAAAAGTGAAATTAACTCAATTACTGACGAGGACGTTGAAACCGTGCTGTTAGATTCGACGCTCTCGCGTGTCGCTCTCGAATCCGTTCCGGTAGTTGACAAAGTTTCCGAACCGCTAATTATTACGATTGATCCGGGTAAAAAAATCGCGGCGGATAACAAAGAAATCGTCGTCAGAAACGATGAAGAATCAGCTTGGGAAAAACGCTCCGTCGAACCATCTAAAATTTCGGGTTGGAACTTTGCTCTGGTTACAATTCTCGGCGGGCTGATTTTTTTAGCCGGAATTTGGGTTTTATGGACATATTTTCTAAATCCCCCGCCGGAATCTCAAATGATTGAAGTTCCGACGGAATCTGTTTTCCCGACACCTGAAGAAAATATCAACGCTTCCGCACCAATGCCGCAGGACATCGAAGTGCCGCCTCTGCCGCGCAAGATTTCACAGCCGCCGAATACAATTTATTTTCAAAACAGCAAAGAAGATTTGAAAGGAGATTTGGCGAAAAACTTTCTCGGTTTTTCACTTTATTATCCGAAGGAATGGAAACAAAATGACGCGAAAGGCAAATTTTTAGACATTTCAAAGGACGCACTAAACGGCACAATGATTGAACAAATGCTGGTCAGCTATTACGACAGCAAAGGAACTTTTGATACCGACACCGAATCATTTCCGGCATTGGTCAAAGAAACCAACACAACTTTGAAAGAAATTGTCCCGAATTATGAAGTGGTTTCCGAAGGTGAAAAAACCGTCAACAGCGGTTGGCGCGCTTACGAAATTAAATTTAAAGGTTCAGGAACACGCGACGGGAAAGATATAACGCTCTGGGGCAAACGACTTTTTATTCCGACGGCGCGTCCTGGAATGAAAAACGGTTACGTTATTACAATGCTCGCCACTTCCCTGTCGCCTGATGCCAAAAATGTTGATGATGTCGGTGTTAAAGGCGAACTTTCAACAATTTTGGAAAGTTTCGAGCCGAATCAGAGTTTTTAGAACTTGTTTTGAGCCTTGAAACTCTTCCAAAATAGAATAATTTCGCCGTAGGAAATTGGAGGAGGATCAGTGCGCGGCAAAAATTTGAGAAACTCTTTGCCGCACACCGATCCTTAGTGGTAGATGTTCATAATTGACTAATTCTCACGATGTTCTTCGTCGTGCGCGGCGCGATCTTCGTCGGTAACGAGACGCGGAGCAACGAGCGGAGCGTTTTTTATCCACTGAATTGAGTCGCTTTTTTGCAGCGTATCGCCTTTGGATTTTCCCGAACCAAAGAAATAATCAGGCGTAAAATATGGCACGTCAACTTTTTGCTTATATTCGAGCGCGTTGTCGAGCGGCTGCGTATTCATTGACAAAACCTTCGCCATTTTAAAGAAAATGTCGGTTTGGTCATAGTAGCCGTAAAAAATTAACGCGCCCGCGCCTTCCGCCGTCACGGGAACGCTTGAGCCGGTGTGATCGCCCGTGCGATAGCCGACTTTGATTCTGATGCGATTGGTATTTTCCGGGTAACGGTCGCCGTTGGTATCTTCGTAATCGGGAAAACCGGAAGTTTCGCCGACTCGGTTTTCGATTCCAAGATTTCCCTGACCGCGATTCGCGTTCGGATAAATAAGCGTTGAAATAACATTCTGAACCGCATTCGGAACTGATGTGTCAACCGCGCCGATGATGGACATTGACTGGTCGTGGTCGGCAGTTGTAACGATCAAATTTTTGGCTTGACTTTGTTCATTTCGATTAGTAAAAGCGCGTCCGATGCCGACGGCTTTATCAAATTCGATGTTGTCCCAAATTTGTCCGGCGGCGTAATTCGGATGCGATTGTTTGTCAATAGACGCGCCTTCGACCATTAAAATAAACGGCGAGTTGCCTTTGTCTAGCGCAGCAATCGCTTTATCGGTCATTTCATCCAAATAAGGCTGATCGGTAAAACCGCCGAAATTCGGCGCGGGTTCATCAGCCGGGCGCGTCAGATTGAGTTTGTCGTAGGCGACGTTCATATTTCCGGTGCGGAACAAACCCAAAAGTCTGGCGGGCGAATTTGCCGTATTAATCGCATTTAGTTCGGCGCGATTCTGAACGTATGTAAAACCGGAATTTTGCAATTCCGCAACGAGATTGCGCGTATCGCCACTGTTTGCCGCCGTGCGCTGCGTAAAATGTTCCAAACCGCCGCCCATAATTACGTCAAACTGAATGCCGGGATTAATCGTTCCGTCAACATATTGACGGGCGATGTCATTGAGCAGCGAGCGCGTAACCGAATGTGCGCCTTCGCCGGCGGGCGTCGCGTCGGTGATGTCGGCGGTTGAAACGATACCGGTTTTGTAATTGTAAAGGCGTTTCAAATATTGCCACAGCGTTTCGATGCGCGGGTTATCGAGCGCGTATTGCTTTGTCGCCTGCAAGTTTGAACTCGAATAGCGAAAATCGTTATTGTCGGGAAAAACATTCAACGCGCCGTTGACGGTTTTGTTGCCGTTCGACCAAGCCGAAGCGGTATTGGCTGAATCCGGCACGATGTTTTCCAGCGAATAAGTCATCATCATTCCCGTAACCGGCATTTTGTCCATCTGCTGCAATTCGTCAAACCAGCCTTCACGAAAGCGGTTTGCGGTGCTTTGCGCGACGATTCGGCTCGAATCACGATAAGCCGTTCCCATCGCGTCCCCGATAAACAGCACGATATTTTTCTGTCCGCGCAAATCGAAATCCTGCACGGAAATTTGCGTAATCGAACCGTAAAGCCGTCGTCCGTCGGCGACGACGACTTGAATTGTTTTGATGCCGGGTTTTGAAAAACTCATCTTTCGATAAGTGTAAGCGCGATCAATATTATTTGGATTGTTGTCATTATCCGAAGTAACTTCATATTGCCCGGCGTAATTGATTAATTCCTGTTTGCCGTTTTCGTCATAAACGGTAATTTGCGGGCGAACGCGGCTGCTTCCGAGATTTTCGGCTTCAATCCGCAAATCAAAAAATTGATCGGTTAATACGCGAAAGCGTTCCGGCACGACGATGCGAATGGTCGGCGGAACGAACTGCGCCGCTGTCGTCTGTGTTCCAATTCCCAACAAGCCGACGCTCAGCATTAAGACCAACTGCGTTAGGCGCGAAATTTTGAAATTATTTTTCATAGTTCTCCTTAATTTTGATAATTTATTTTGATTGAAAATTTTACTTTTCGGGTATTTGAGAAGGTTAAGTTGTTTGTGTTAAATGAAAGTTGCAGTTGTTTGAACAAATAATTAAAGAAAAGAGAAATTTGTGTGAAATAAAAAAACGTAGAATTTCGCGCCGATAAATCCAAAATTTTATGTTATTTGAAATTCTTAACCGAATTTTAAGGCAAGCGTAACTTTCCGTTCACCGACGAATGCTAAAAATTTTATTTACTGCTTGGAACTATTGATCTTTTTTCGTCAACTTCAATTTGGCGGCGATAACTGAAAAATACTGTCGAATGTTTTTTCCCACAAATTCAGCAGCGGCTTATTTGCCCGGAAATACTGGAAAGTAATTTAAAAAGTCTAAAATCAGACATTTTATTTTGTGAAATTTTAAGGGGAAACTTTTTTAAAAATTGAGATAAATCGCAGCACCCAAATTTTCGTCGTCCGTTCCGAATGCCATTCCGCCGTCCGCGCCCGGCACGAATTCGATGGCTTCGACTTTGTGATAATCAAACCTGAAAAGTCTGGTCAGCGTCGGCGACCCGATAAATGAGATTTTCGGCGCACTGCAAAAATTAAATGTTCCGGCGAAATAAATGGCGGACGAAAACGGTCCGTCGTTGCCGGGATCGGACGCAGATGAGATAAAAACTGCGCCGCTTTGGTCAATTTTGAGGTCGGAAATGTGACGCGTATTTCCGATTGGATACGGAACTTTGACAAAAGTCGAAGTGGTTTCTCCGGCGAAAGCGTCCGATTGTAAATCGAATCTGCTCCAAAAAAGCTGCGCCGGTTTCGCATCGAGTCCTCTGTCCGCCCAAATTGCCAGCAAAATATTATTGACTTTTTGCAATGCGAAGCCTTCAAAGTCGTGTTTGGCGGGAATCTGCGGCACATCGAAAGATTTCAAAACCTTCACCGAATTGTTTTCGCGGTCGAGCGCGATGTGAAAAACTCTGCCGGTAGATGTCAACGCCATAAATTCGTTTTTCGCGCTGGGAACGCTTGAAACCGCTTCAAAATCAACTCCAACATCATCGCCGATCCAGCCCAACGGTTGATATTTCGGCGCATTGCGACCTTCAATCGTTACAAGTGCGGCGTGATTTTGCTCTTTCTTTTTGTTGTCGTTGACGATGATGAAAACAGTTTTGTTTCCTTCGTGTTCGACGAGCGCCATTCCGCTGATATTGTCGTGCCGGGAACCGCTGACGGGTCGCCATTGATTTGTTTGCGCGTTCGCCGTTTGTTCGACGAAAAGCAGTAAAATGATCAATGTTAAAGTCGAAATGAATTTTGAAATTTTTGAAATTAGCATTATGCCTCTTCTTATTTTAAGTCGGCAACCCAAATGTTGCCGGTTGTTTCGGAGTATTCATAAACGACCTGATTGCCAAGCGGCGACCACGACGGGTAACGGACGAAGGAATTGAGTTTTGTGTAATTGGTCAACTGCTGCTGTTTTTTCGTCGAGCGCGAAACCGACCACACATTCCAGATTCCGTCGCGTTGTCCGGCGAATAAAATTTTATCGCCGTCGGGCGACCAATCGTAATTCCAGCTTTGACCTTTGTCGAAAGTCAACTGCGTCGGAGTTCCGCCTTCGCGCGGCATTATCATAATGTGCGTATCGTCGCCGCGCTTCATCTGAAAGGCGATGTATTTACCGTCGGGCGACCAGCAAGGGAATCCCATCAACTCTTTATCAAACGTCAGTTGTTTCGGTTCGCCGTCCGCGAGTAATGTCGTCCAGACATTGATAACGCCGCCGCTACCACGTTTGAAGTTGAATACAATCTGTTTGCCGTCGGGCGAGAGCCGCACATATTCCAAGTCGTCCGTCAAATCGAGCAGCATCTTCTCGCGCTTGGTATTTAAGTTAATCGCCCATAGCGTCCAATGTCCGTTGTGTTTTGAAACGTGAGCGATTTGTTCCATATCTGGAAACCAGGACGGTATTAAATTGTCGTTTCCGTTCGTCGTCAGTTGAGTTTGATTGCCGCCGTCGGCGTTTATCAGCCAGATGTTGCAGTTTGTTCCGCCAATGTTACAGGTTGAGAAAGCGATGCGCCTGCCGTCGGGTGAGTACGTCGGGAAATTGTTACGGTCGTTGGTGTTTTGGACGAGCGGCGCGGGTGTGCCGTCTGCTTCGCCCGAATTTGTTTGCAGGCGAACCGATGAGAGACCTTCTCTTCGCAATAACGCACTATAAGTTATCTTCTTGCCGTCGGCTGAAAAACTCACGCGCCTGATACCCGAAAATGTTCCGCCGATTTCGGCAATTTGCGCGGGTTCGCCGATAGGCTCGCTCGTGTCCGGGTTGACGCGCACTTGAAATAGTCCCCCAACTTTTCCACCGGCATAAATAATGCTTTTTCCATCGGGCGCATAAACGGGTTCATAATCTCCGCGCTTTTCTGCCTGAGTAACTTTCTTAGCGTCATCACCGCCCGTCGAAATTGTCCACACGGTCGCGTTGTTATAATCGTCAACTTCAAACACAATGCGGCTTCCGTCGGGCGAGAAGGAAGGCGAGCCGTGTCCGCCCGCCGGATTTCCGATTTGCGTAAGCTGTTTCGGTTCGCCGCCGTCTGCCGCCACCAGCCAGAGCGTCGAAGGAGGCAGAGAATTTCGCGCATACGCGCCCAAATCATTTAACGAATTCGATTGAAACGCTATCTGTTTGCCGTCGGGCGACCAAGCCGGATGCGAGCCGAAATCCGTCATCTGCCGCGCTTCGCCGCCCGAAGCGGGAATAATCCAGATGCCGCCGCGCAGTTTTGAATAATAAGCGATGCGTTGACCGTCGGGCGACCAAGCCGGTTGAAAATTTTGTCCGCCATCGTTCGTTAGTTGAATTTCGTTCGCGCCGGGTGTGAGCTGCTTGACGTAGATTTGAAAACTGCCGTTGTGGTCTGAACAATACGCGACCGTGTTGCCGTCAGGCGCGAGCGATGGAAAATCGTCCAGCCCTGACCAATTCGTAATCTGCGCGACTCTTTGAACATTGACGACGGCAAACGATTGGTAACGAGCGCGAATCAGCCACACACCTGCCGCTGCCAACGCCAACGCCGCGAACAAAGCCGATAATTTGAGCGCAAGCGAACGACAATTTTTCGGCGCGGCATTAGTTGGCGCAACCTTTGTTTCCGCCGCCGCAATTTTATCGTTATTTGCTTCGGTAAGTGATTCGGCTTCGCCGGCTTGTGTTTCGGCAATTTCTCTTACCTCGGCGATGAAGCGATAACCGCGCGTGTGAACGGTTTGAATGTATTTCGTTTCCTTTGCGTCGTCGCCCAACGCCTTTCGCAGTTTGGCAATCTCGCGCGTCATCGCGTTTTCCGTCACAAAAGTATCTTGCCAAACCGCGTCGAGCAGTTCGTTTTTCTCAACCAGCCGCCCGCGATTTTCCAGCAGAAAAAGCAAAACCTGAAAAGTTTTCGGCTCAAGGGCGAGTTCCGCGCCAGCCTTCCAAATCTTAAATTTAGAAGGCTCGACGCGCACATCTCCAAACTCGAAAATATTGTGATTTTTGTCCATCACAAAACCGTCAGAAAAAGCGCGAAACCGTCAGAAAACCGTCAATACTCTTTATACCACAAAATTTTACAGTTCTCCGCGAAGTTCAAAAATCTCGGAGGACATAATGAAAAAATCAGCTTGCCAAATTCTATTCGTCGCCGTCAGCATCTTGTTTTTAAGTTTTAATTTATCGGCGCAATCGCCGATTGCGCCCGTTAAATTTCGTCTGGTAAAAAATTATTTGATAATCGTTCCGGTGCAAATCAATGACACGGAAACGCTCGAATTTTTGCTCGACACGGGAACAAACACGAGTATTATTATTCCCGAAGTCGCCGCCCACCTAAATTTGCGTCCGGTTGACCGCATTGAAATGGTTACCACTGTCGGTTCGGTCATCGCGCTGCGTTCGTTTCTGCCGCGTCTGACTTTCGGTGGACATTCGGCGGTAAATACAGAAGTTTTATGGTCTGATTTGTCTGAACTGCGTCGTCTCGACAAACGCATCAGCGGCGTTTTGGGACAAAATTTTTTGGCACAATTTAATTTTACACTCGATTTTCGCCAGCAGCGAATAAATCTTGCGGACAACAATCAAGCGGACGATAATCAATTTGAAGAAGCCACTCGCATACCCTTTGAAAATGAGGATGGACAAATTTTATTAACGATGAAAATCGGGCAGAAAACCTGCAAATTGGTATTGGATTCCGGCGCGTCGAATTTGATAATTTTCGCCTCCGGTTATCAAAAACTCCAGAACCAAATCGAATTGAGCAATCAAACGGCGCAGCTTTCGACCAACGCGGGCGGACAATCCGCACAGACCGGCTGGCTCGATAGAGTGCAGTGTGGCGGCAAAAATCTGCGCCGTCTGCAAGTCGCTTTGCTTAATGAAACAGCAAACCGCGCCGCCGATGGACTCTTGCCGCTGAGTTTGTTTCGCTCCGTCTATTTTAATAATCAAAAAGGTTATGTGATTTTGAATCCGTAAAATTATCCAATCAAATCCTTAAAAAGTAAATCGCACGCCGAGTTGGAGTTGGCGCGGTCCGCCAAAACGCGCGGTTGACGGCGCACTCGTCGGCTCTTGGGCGCGAATGTTCGGGAAAAATCCGGCTGGACACGAAATGTTAAGCGAATTTGCCGTATCCGCCAACGCCGCGTTGCCCGTGCAGAAATTTGAAAGCGAATCCGAGCCGAAGCCTTTGTTGGTCGTGCGCGTTACGTTAAAAACTTCCGCCGAAAAATCGAGCCGCATTCGTTCGCCGAATCGGAAACCTTTTAACAATCTGACGTCGAGATTGAAAAAATTCGGCTGGCGAAAACCGAATCTTTGCGACACAACGCCGTTCACTACGGCGCGCTCGTTCGCGTCGTTTTGGTCGTTGTTGGTGTCGTCGCCGTCGGAAATTAACGCCGTGTAGGGAAATCCGCTGCGCGTAACAATTATCCCGCTCAGAGTAAACCCGTAGCCCAAATCAACCAATCCGCTCAAATTCAAATTATGGCGGATGTCTTGTTTTGACGGACCCTCTTCGGCTTGCAGATTGAACGGATTAAGCGTCGTTTCGCGCGAGAAATTGCGCTCGTTGGAATCGTTGTCGCGGTTGTTGGCGAAGGTGTAATTAGCTTCAAATTGGTATCTTTTGGCAAAACGCCGCCGCACAGATAAAGTAAGCGCATCATAACTCGAATGTGCCGACGATTGATTGATTTCCAACTGCGAAATCGTCGGATTCGGGCGCGTCGCCGAAAAAATCGGAAAACCGGAGGCTTGCAAAACGGGCGGAAATAAATTCCGGTCAATGCGCGTCTGCAAATTATACGTCGAATTGTGGATATAACCCGCCGTAAAAACTAAATCCCTACCGATTTTCTGTTCGACGGTCGCCGCAATCTGAAATGAACGCGGGTTTTTGAAATCAGGATCAAAACCGAAAACTCGCGGCTTGACGATGAATGCAGTCGGAATCGTCGTTAAACCGTTCGGATAAGTAACAATTGCATTCGGTCCGCGCAGACGACAGCCCGCTAAATTGACGACAATCGAATTGCGGCAAGCGGTCGTTTCGGCGATTTCGATTTCCGTTACGTTTAAGCCGTTGTCGGTCGTAACTCGCTGGAAAAGATTGGCGGGCGTTCGAGCAGCAAAAATTCCGGCGGAAATTCTGATAACTGTGCTGGCGTTTCCTCTGAGATCGTAAGCCAAACCTAAACGCGGTTGAAATTGCGTCAAATCGTCGGGAATCACGGCGGTTTCGGGAAAAGCCGGGTTCGGACTTTTCGGATTCGGATTAAACTGTGCTTCATAGCGCAGTCCGGCGTTGATCGTCAGTTGTTTAGAAACTTTAATTTTATCCTGCGCGAACAGCGCGAATTCGTGCTGCGTTCCGCGATAAATCAAATCTTCAGGGTTGGAACTTGTCGGAAATGACTGGCGAAAACGGCGCGGACGCAGATTGATAAAATTTTCCAAGCCGGTGGCGATGGTTACGCCGCTGACCGAACGGCTTTCAAAATCGAAGCGCGGCTGTGTGTTCGATTCGCGCTGTTGGCGAACGCTGTTGATATTCGTGTCAAAACCGAACCGGAAATTATTTTTGCCCGCATCGTAGCTGACATTATCCGTAAATTGATAGCGTGTCGTATCGAACATTCGCGGACGCGCACGGTCGCCGCCGAGCGTTCCGAAACCGGCAATAACTGCTTGTCCGTTCGTCGTGTTCGGCTGTTCAATGCGGTTGTCGGTTGCTATCTGAGCGCGGACTTCGTTGATAATTTTCGGACTGAAAACCGTAACGAGTGAGCCTTTCAAGCCGTTACTCGAATTTTTGCGCGTGTAGTTGCCTTCAACCGCCGTATTTTGTCGCGGATTGTCGAAGTTGAAATTTTCGCCGCGAAAGTGCGTGTAAGTGTATTGAACATTTAGCGTATTTTTGGAGTTCAAAATAAAATCCGTGCGTCCAAAGAGAGCCGTCGGATTATTCGTGCCGCGCTGTTCGCCCTGAAACGCCGCGATGTCATTTGGCAGAGTAACGCCCGGAACATTTTGAAACTGCACGACGAACGGCACACGCAAAAAGTTTTGCTCAATCGCTAAAAAGAAAAACGCGCGGTCTTTTTTAATCGCGCCGCCGATTGAGCCGCCGAATTGATTCTGCGCGTTGTCCAAACTCTGCCCGAAAGCGTCGGGCGAAGTCAATTTTTTGTTGCGGTTGAAATAAAAAACTTCGCCGCGAATATCGTTTGTTCCCGATTTCGTCACGACGTTGACGAAACCGGCGTTCGTGCGCCCGACTTCGGCGTTTGCGCCCGAACGGACGACTTGAAACTCCCGAACAGCGGTTTGCGGAAAGAAAAACACTGATTCGTTGCCGCCGCGCTGATTGCCTTGCAGCGCGTCGTTAAAATCCGCGCCGTCAATCGCCACATTGGAATTGATCGAACGCTGTCCGGCGATGACCAAACCGTTTCTATCTGATTCCTGAACGACCGCCGGAGTAAGCTGCACAAACTCGGTAAAATTGCGTCCGCGCACGGGCAAATCTTCAACGAGACGCGGCGAAATCACCGTTCCCGTGCTTTGAGTTTCCGTGTCAATCGTTTGCGAGTCGGCATTCACCTCGACCAAAACATTCGCGCTCTGCGGTTCAAGTACAATTTCGATTGGCGTTGTTTCGCCGACTTTCAAAGTAATCTGCACCGGCATTTCTCCGAAACCCGTTGATTTGGTCGTGATGTTATAAGTTCCGACGGGCAGAACATTAACCGTAAAAGTCCCGTTTGTATTAGTAATAACGGTTCTTTCAAGATTTGTTCCGGTGTTTTGGACAACAACCGTCGCGCCCTGAATCACCGCGCCATTTTGGTCTTTAACCGTTCCTTCGAGCGACGCACTGCCGTTTTCCGATTGCGCGAATGTGCCGGCAATAAAAAAAATGCCGGTTAATAAAAGCCCGACACGTAATTTTGCAGAACCGCTCGATACGCCGTTTTGCCAACTGGCTCTTTTTCTCATCAGATTTGATTTTCTCCTTAAAATTCAACCGATTTTCTCAAATCCGCAGTGCGAAAATGATGCGTTCGCAACCTGCGGCAAAACGGCGAATGTTCTCGCTAATTTCGTTTTTTTCCAGATTTATACGAGGATTTTTAATTACAGGAGTTACAGTAATTTTAAAGGAATGTTAACAATTCATTAAATTTTTCGGCGGATTAATAAAATGAAGTTACTTCACGCCGTTCGGAAGGAGAATACTTCGATTACTGATATTCAGTGTGTTTGCCGCTTGTATTTTGAATAAGAAATAAATTTTTTTCGCATCGAAACAATGCTCAATGGCAGTCGAAACGCACCTGCGCGTCTGTCATTTGACCTTATTTTGCGTAACATCATTTAATAAGCTAAAATCAGCGTAATTTGAGATGAGTATAAATGAAGGCAGAAGGTGTGTCAGCAAGAGCGCAATCACAAGCCACGCCCTTGCTGACGCACGCCTTCTGCCTTTTTAAACGATGAAAATTGTTTTAGTAGAAGAACAACACGGCAAACAATTACCCGAACAGTCTTTTAATCAAACTGTTATTCGCATCGGACGCGATGCGGATGATTGTCAAATAATATTTGACAGCACAAAGTTTTCGATGGTTTCGCGTCGCCACGCCGAATTGCGTTGGGAAAACGGAAAATGGTTTCTGCACGATTTGAATTCGACTTTCAGCACATTTATTGACGGTCAAAAAATTACTGAGCCGCATCCGATAAATTTTGGAAGCGTTTTACAATTCGGTTCGGCTGGACCAATTCTGCACGTGGTTTGGTTTGAAATGAACGTTGACGCGCCGCTAACTCCGTCCGTTAATCCTTTTCAAAAGCAGACAGTTCAACCGGCACAAAATAAGTCGTCAAGCACACCGCCGCCACACATTACAAATCAAAAAAGCAACCTGCAAACTGCCGAACTCGAACTTGTCAGCGGACATTCCGTGTCAATTCCCTTCAAAATTACAAAAGATATTATTAGTCTTGGACGTGATCCGAACGGAGATGTCATTTTTGAATCTTCCGCCGCAATGGTTTCGCGCAAACACGCTGAAATCCGGCAGCATAATAATGATTTTACGCTCAGCGACAACGGAAGTTTTAACGGAACTCTGGTTAATGAACAACGCATTTCCACACCGACACCGCTTTATCATAATGACGAAATTCAGCTTGGATTGGGCGGACCTGTTTTGCGGTTTGTCGCGCCTTCACGAATTGCGCCGGAAGGTGCGAATATTGCCGGTCAGCGTTCCATTGCCATCGGACAAATGGCAAATTTGCCGGAACAAACAGGTTCGCAGACAATCGCTTTCGACATCGGTTTAATTTCACAGAAAACTTCGACGAAACAATCGGCACAACCGCAGCTTTTGATGTCGCTGGCTTTCGGCCGTAAAAAAGAATTAATTGTTGGACGCAGCGAGGCAAGTGATATAAAAATTGACGGTCTGCAAATCTCCAATCGTCACGCCCGACTTTTGCAGACAAATTCCGGCATCGTCATCGAAGACCTTAATTCGACCAACGGTGTTTATGTCAACGGAGAGCGCATTTCGCGTCAAGTAGTTACGCCAAACGACGCGGTGCAGATCGGTTCTTTTCTCATCAAAATTGATGAAGCCGGAAATGTCGGCGTTTTCGACACGCGCTCAAAAACGCGAATTGATGCAGTCAATCTTACAAAAGAAGTCAAAAACCGCGCGGGCGGCGGAAGTGTTCGCCTTCTTGACAATGTTTCCTTATCAATTCAGCCGAACGAATTTATCGGACTTCTTGGACCTTCGGGCGCGGGAAAATCAACCCTGATGGACGCGATGAACGGAATGCGTCCGGCTTCCGGCGGCAGCGTTTTGATAAATAATTTCGATCTTTATCAGCATCTTGATTCGCTCAAACAATCAATCGGTTACGTTCCGCAAGACGACATTATTCATCGGGAATTAACCGTTTATCGAACGCTTTATTATGTGGCGAAACTGCGGCTTTCGAGCGATGTTTCAACATCGGAAATCGAACAAATCATTGATGAAGTGCTTGATGTAACAGGTTTGTCGGAACGCCGCGATGTGTCGATAAACCAACTTTCGGGCGGACAGCGTAAGCGCGTTTCCATCGCCGTCGAACTGATTACCAAACCTTCGATTATTTTTCTTGACGAACCGACATCGGGACTCGATCCAGCAACCGAAGAGAAAATTATGAAACTCTTCCGGCAAATCGCCGAATCCGGCAGAACCGTAATTTTGACGACTCACGCGATGGAAAATGTCAAACTTTTTGACAAAATCGTCGTGCTGATGCGCGGAAAACTCGCTTTTTACGGCAAACCCGAAGAAGCGTTAAACCATTTGAAAGCAGAGAGTTTCAAAGACCTTTACGACAAACTCGAAGAACCGATTAAACAAAAGATCAGAC
>JBDTSO010000011.1:0-17782 GCA_039931085.1 Acidobacteriota bacterium
GAATTATCAGTTGCGGTTAATGTCTGGGTGTTTTTAACTTAACGGTTGTTTCTTCGGTTGTCGAATTTGGAATCGGCATCTCGAAGTTTGAAGTGTCGCCCGCACTAATTTGTTCACGCGGTTTGTGCGCCTTTTCGCCTGTCAAACGATCAGCCGCATTATAACTTTCTTCCATTTCCTTTAACGCGCCACGCAATTTCATCTTTCCAAATAAAGTAAATGGCACTCCCAAAACAGCACCGAGACTTAACATACTCAAAATCGCAAAAATATATTCGGTGCGAAGTAGAAATGCTCCTGTCGCCAACGCTGTAATCAAACCGATGAAAATGATCAATAGACCGCTCAAGACAAATATTCCCAATATTCCGTTGCCAATGTTGAGAATTTTTTCGCTTTTTTTTAGTTTATCGGAAATGTCAACCAAACTGCCATCTAAAACGAGTCGTAGTGAAGTTAATGAATGTCCGCAACGGCTGCAAAATGCTTGCTGTGATAAATTCTCGACACCACAATTAGGGCAAAACATAGTAACTGCCTCCTACTGTTTATCATACGCTTCAAGAGAAGCAAAAGCACCGGCAAAGTCAAATTTTTTTGTAAATATTAATCATTTTCAATAAAAAAAGCGGCAAAAACTTGCCGCTTTTTTGTAAATGCCGTTTTCTACGCTTTAGTTAGTTCAGCTTGCTTTCGCGTTTTCCTTCAAACGGAAGCGGCGGAAATCCCGGCAAATTTACCACACCTTTCATCGTGTCGCCGTTAATCGTCCCGTTGATATTCAATTCGACATCCTGACCTTGAATCTGGGTTTTTGAAGTTCCGACAAATTTGCTGCCGCTGACTTTTCCGTTTGAAATGTCGCCTTTGCCGAGCATTGATTCGAGCGAACCGCTGACTTTATCGCCGTCTTGTTTGAGCATCAAAGTTACGGGAAGTTTTTGACCTTGCGCGTCGAGCATCAAAGTCCATTTCCCATTTGCATCGGCAGGTGCGCCGGTTGAGGCGTTTTCGTAGGAAGCGACATCAATTGATTTGCCTTCGGCATCGAAAACTTCGATTTTTTTGGAATATGTTTTGACTTGCGGCAAAACTTCACCGGCATCGCCGACGACGACAATCGCTATTTTATCCGGCGAAATATATTTGTTTGCCACGCGCTCCACGTCGTCGAGCGTTACGGCGTTGATTTTATCGCGGTAAGTTTGCAAGTAATCGTTCGGCAAATCATAAAGCTGCTGCGACACGAGCAAATTGGTCAAGCCTTCCTGCGTTTCGGCGCGAAGCGGGAAAGTTCCGGTTAAAAAACTTTTCGCGTCCTTTAATTCTTTGTCCGTCGCTTTGTCCTTGCGAATGCGGTTGAGTTCGTAGAAAAATTCCTTCAACGAATCTCCGGTTACAGGTGAGCGAACTTCCGCCGTCGCCTGAAAATTTCCGGCAAGTCGTTTAGTGTCAAAATTTGAATACGCGCCGTAAGTGTAACTTTTAGCTTCGCGCAAATTCATAAACAGACGCGACGAAGGTCCCGCGCCGAGAACCTGATTCATCACCAAAACCGGAAAATAATCGGGATCGCTGCGGTCAATCGCCAGATTTGCGATAACGATATTCGACTGAATCGAACCCGGACGATCAACCACCGTCAGCGTCGTTTCAGTGCGAACAGGCAACGCGGGGAATTTTACATTCTCAACCGTTCCTTTTTTCCAATCGCCGAAATTATCCTTGATTTGTTTCAAAAGCGAATCTTTATTGACATCGCCGACGACGATCAAAGTCGCGTTGTTCGGCACGAACATTTTATCGCGGAACGCCAGAAGTTTCTCGCGCGTAATTTTTTCGACATCGGCGGCGGACGGCGAAACAACGCTGTATGGATGTGTGCCATAAAGAATTTTTGATATTTGTTCGTTAGCCAAAAAAGCCGGCTGTGAATGCTGAAATTTCAAATTTTCAATCGTATTTTTCTTATACAGCGCAAGTTCGCTTTCGGGAAACGTCGGATTCAAAACCATATCCGCCATCAGACGCAAAACGTCCGCGTTATAAAGCGACAAAGCCGAACCTGAAATAATCGTATTATCTTCGTTAGCATTCGCCGAGATATTCGCGCCGAGTCGCTCGATTTCATCGGCAAGCTGTTTGCTGGAGCGCGTTTTCGTGCCTTCATTGAGCATCGAAGCCAGCGCGGAAGTCAATCCGGTTGAATCTTTCGGATCATTGATTTCACCCGTTTTAAAAGCCAGACGATAACTGACCAGCGGCAGACGATTGTCTTCAAAAACGACAACTTTTAAACCGTTCGGCAAAGTTGTTTCAAAAGGTTTCGGAATATCGAACTTTTTCGGCGCAAGCGGCGCGGGCGCGGTTTTACGAAAATCTTCATTCATAGTTTTTTGGGCAAATATGCTGATACTGAACGCCGAAATCAAACCTGCGAAAATTATCAAATTTATTATTTTTTTCATTTTATTTCTCCTTATTTTCGGCGTTTATTTTTCATTGGAATCCATTTTACTTTTCGCGCCGTTTCCTTTTCCGGCGGGAACAATATCGAGCAGAACGCGATTATCCGTATTTAAATATTTATTAACGGCATCTTTAATCTGTTCGGGTGTAACCTTTAATAATTCATCGAGTTCGGAATTTATGAGCGTCGGATTGTTGTCATAAAGCGCAAATTCCGCGATTTTTTGGGCACGGGAAAGCGAAGATTGACGCGAACGAACCTCATCATTCAATAACTGATTGTGCAGTTTCTGCATTTCTTCGGCAGTCGGTCCGTTGGTTGCCATATCTTTGATTTCAGCCATAATCGTTTCCCGAATCCTGCTTAAATCCTTTCCCGGTTTGGGAATGGCAAAAATAATATAACTCGAAGGTCCGCGGCGTTCGTCCGTTCCGCCTTGAATCTGTAAAACAGATTCTTCACCTTTGACGAGCTTTTGGTAAAGCCGCGAACTTTCGCCGTCGTTGATTAACTTTCCGGCGAGTTCGAGCGCATTAAATTCGGGCGTTTGGCGTTGCGGAATTTTCCAGCCGAGAATGAATGCCGGAAACGGCGCGAGTTTGTCTTCGTATTCTTTATATTTGTCAACAACTTCCTTTGGTTCGCTGACATCAATCGCCGCCGGCTTCGGTTGTTTCGGAATCGCGGCGAAATATTTATTAACGAGTTCTTTGGCTTCTTTCGGTTCAAACGCGCCCGAAATTACCAATACGGCGTTGTTCGGCGCGTAATAAATGCGGAAAAAATCCTGTACGTCTTTGACCGTCGCCGCGTCTAAATCCGCCATCGAACCGATGACTGAATGCGCGTTGGAAAAATTTTTGTAGATCATCGGAGTCAACTGATCAAAAATCCGTCCGAACGGTTGATTTTCGCCGAGCCGTTTTTCTTCCTGCACGACTTTTCGCTGATTTTCAAAATTTTCTTCTGTAACTGCGAGCGAACGCATTCTGTCGGATTCGAGCCACAAACCGAGCGGCAGTTGATTGGCGGGCAAAGCCTCGAAATAATTGGTGCGTTCGGTGTTCGTCGTGCCGTTCATTGAGCCACCGGCGTTGAAAACATATTGAAAATGTTCGGCTTTTTTGACGTTTTCCGAACCTTGAAACATCATATGTTCAAAAAGATGGGCAAATCCCGTGCGTCCTTCGCGTTCGTTGCGCGAACCGACATCGTAATAAACAGCCACTGCCACGACCGGCGCGGCATTATCTTGATTTAGAACCACTCGCAAACCGTTGTCGAGCGTAAATTGCTCAAGTTTCAACGGCGGCAGTTTGAATGTATCTGACATTTTATCTCCCGATTTGTTCATTTTAGAATTTTGGGCAAAAACGCCGATTGTCAGCAATGACAAAATCAAAACGCTCGTTGCCGAATAAAGTATTTTTTTCATTTTTAGCTCCCTTAGATATTGGAAAGTATAATAAATATTGACATATTATACGGAGAAAAAGCAAAAGGGTTTCCTTGAAAGGCGAAAGGCGAAAGGCGAAAAGATAAATAAAGAATTGTCTTACTTTCGCCCTTATTCTTTCGTCTTTTCCCTTTCACTTACGTTCCGCCTTTTCTAAATTTTCTTCGGCTATTGCATATAGCGCGGATTTGATTTGAAAAGGAGTAAAGTTGGGATGATCTTCGAGTATTAGGGCGATAATTCCGACAATGTGCGGACAGGCAAAACTGTTTCCGGTCAGATTTCTGTAACCGCCGTCGAGCCAAGGCGTTCGGATGTTTACGCCCGGCGCGGTTAATTCGATGACTTCGCCGTAACGAAAGCCGAAATTCAAAGGATTTTTTTCCTCGCTTTTGCTGACCGAAATCAGCGAAGATGAAAAAACCGACGGAAAACTCGGCTGCGGCAGATTATTCGCGGCGGCAACGACGATACATCCGGCTTGATAAGCGCGGTCGAGAAGATCGTGAAGCGGAGCGAAGAATTGCGGTTTGGTCGTTCCGAGGCTCAGATTGACGATTCGATAACGATTATTTATGGCGTATTCAAGACCGGCGAGAAATGCCTGTCCGTCACCCAAACCGCCCGCGCCTAGAACTTTTATGCTGTAAAATTCTGCATCGGGCGCGATGCCGGAAATAATTCCCGCGCACGCCGTGCCGTGTCCAGCCGAATCACCTGCCTCCGACGGCTCGAAAACAATGCGCGTTTTATCTTTTTTCGCCTCAACGCTTTCTTTCACTTTGCCTTGCAAATCAGGATGGTCCGCATCAATTCCGCTGTCAATTATAGCTACGCTGACACCTTTTCCAGTGCAATTTTTCCATTTCTCATCGAGTTGAAAATAAATAAGAGTCGTGCTGTTTTCGTTTTCTTTATAGCCCGTAACAGTTGTCATAAAATCAATTAAAAATTTAAGTAACTCGTTTCCGTCGTGTTATCGGAATACTGTAAAATTGCCTCTAAAATCTGTTTGCACATTCGGCGTTCATTTTCGCCGCGATTGGCAATTTCTTTGATTAATAACGCCAAATCAATCGTCTGCTTGTGTTCGGCGGCAGAACGGACATCATTTAACCATTGACGCACTTCGTTGAACTTAAATTTCCCGTCGCTTAGAAGCATTTTGTTGCTGAAATTTTTGGACAGTTCGGCAATTTCGTAGACATTTACTAATGAAGCAATCGTATCGGCAAAAATCGCAGCTTTGTCCATTTCGTCCGCCGTGAACGCTTCAAAAGGCGGTTTGCCCTTACGGTTGACATATTCCAATACACCGATAACTTCGTCGTTACAGCGCAAAGGCGTTGCTAAAATCGTTTGCGTAGAATAGCCGGTTTGTCTGTCAACTTCGGCATAAAAACTATTTTCCTCGCCGACTTCGGAAACAGCCATCGGCTGCCCCGAAGATAAGACAAAACCGGCGATACCTTTGCCGGTCGGGATTTTTAAATTGATGACCTGATCGGCTACTTTTCCGATTGCCGCCAAAAATTTCATATCACCTTCGTCGCCGTCGCGGATAATCACCGATGCTTCATCGGAATCCATTTGATCGGCTGAAAGTTTCAAAAGATTTACGATTGAATAATTGATCGGTTCCGTCAAAGTGTGAGCAATGTCTATAATTTCGATTATTGATCGAAATTTTTCTTCTTGGCTGGTTAAATTTTCATCGGGCATAATAAAGATTTTCGCCTACATTGCCAAGTTAAATCAAGCAACCAAAAGACTATTAAATAAAAGTTGGAAATTCGCCGCAATTATGACTTTTCATCAGCACAAGGAAATTTTGCATTTTACTTTGCAAACGCCGCTTTTCGAGTTGCGTTATGTCTGTGCGGTTTTGTAATATTCGCTCAAAGTAAAAAGTCGGAGCACAATTGAAAAGATAAAGGCGAATCTAAGAAAGCTTTTTTATTTATTCTTTATCCTTTCGCCTTCATCCTTTAGAATTGTCTACGCTCCGACTATTAAATTATGATGAAATTTTTTTTTATAATACTCGTATTTTTATCGGTGAGTGTATTGCCTGTTTTTTCGCAAACAAAACAGAATACAGTTTCGCAATTGCCGCAGGTCGAACCTTTTAGACTTTCTCGCGGCATCTCATTCTCAGCTTCTACGACAAAAATTTCGCGCCAAAATATCCCGATAATCCCGGAAAAAATCGGCAGCGATATAATTTCCGATGATTTTGCGGATGCGCTGAAGATAATCGGCGACAATTATGTCGGCGGCAAACAGATTGATTACAACGAATTGACGAAATCCTCGATAACTTCGATGCTCCGCACGCTTGACCCACATTCAAACTATTTTGATTCCGCCGAATTTGCGGATTTGCTGACTGATCAGCAAAGCGAGTATTACGGTATCGGCGCGACGATTGTAAATCACAAAAAAGAGGGTGTTTATGACACTTTTGTAACGTCAGTTTTTCCAGATTCTCCAGCATATCGCGCTGGTTTGCGGTTTGGCGATAAATTTGTCGCCGTGAGTGGCGAAAAAATGTCCGGCAAAAGTTCGGGCTACGTGCGCGACAAAGTTCGCGGACGAAAGGGAAGCGTTGCGCGGTTGACAATAGAACGCGCCGATACGCGAAAAATTGAAACAGTCGAAATCCGCCGCAACCGCGTTCCGCAGCCTTCGATTCCCGACGCTTATATGCTTCGCCCGGGTGTCGGTTACGTTGATATGTCGGAAGGCTTTAACTATACAACTTTGGATGAATTACATATTGTGCTGGCAGATTTACACGAGCAGGGAATGACTTCGCTGATTTTGGATTTACGCGAAAATCCGGGCGGAATTTTGGATCAAGCCGTTAAAGTCGCCGAGAAATTTTTGCCGAATGGAAGCACGATTGTTACGCAACGCGGACGTTTCAAAATTGACAGCCGTTCGTGGATTTCAAAAAATTTCAAGCCGGAAAATTTGCCGCTGGCTGTTTTAGTCAACGGCGGCAGCGCGTCCGCCTCGGAAATTGTCGCCGGAGCGATGCAGGATTATGACCGCGCTTTGATAATCGGTGAAAAGACCTTCGGCAAAGGTCTGGTGCAGAGCGTGATAAATCTGCCGTATAATTCGGGTTTGACACTGACTACGGCGAAATATTACACGCCTTCGGGTCGCTCGATTCAGCGCAATTATTCAAACGGAAGCATTTACGATTATTTTAATCACAAAGTCAATTTGTCCGAAAAAGATAAAAATAATTTAGCAAGCAAAACCATCACCGGCAGAAAGATTTTCGGAGGCGACGGAATCGCGCCGGATGAAGTTGTCAAAAATCCAAATCTAAACACTACTCAAATTTCATTGCTTGATCCGATCTTCTTCTTTTCGAGAGAGTTGGCAAACGGCAGAATCGAAGGTGTCGAAAATTACAAAACAGGCGGAAAAATCAAATACGGACAGCGCATTCGCCCGGTAGATTTTGTCATCACTGACGAAATTATCAATGCTTTCGTTGATTTTGCAGTTCGGGAATGGAAACTTTCGGCGAATGAAATTCAAAACGAAAAATCTTTCATAAAATCGCGTTTGCGTTACAATTTAGCGACGGCGGCTTTCGGAAGTGTGGCGGCAAATCAGGTTTTAATCGAAGATGATTCACAGGTTGCCAAAGCCATCGAAGCTCTGCCGCGAGCCGGACAACTTGCCGCTTCCGCCCGCAAAAGTTTGCAGAAAAAATAAAAATGCTCGTTAAGTACCACGCTTAACGAGCATTCGAAACAGAAGGAATCAGAAAAGACTTTAAGTCATCCTAAAATGGTTTTTACTACAAAAAAGGTAGACTTGTCGTCCATAATTAATGATGCCGCTCTCTTAGGCAAAGTTGCTCTCAAAAATAAAAAATTCTCCGGTTGTAAAATTTCAAAATTCAAGCATCCGAAAAAAATCCAATGGTATTTAGACTTTTCAATAATCGTGTGCTTTTCTGCTATGATTAAAACATTAATTCTTTTTAAGATCAGTTTCACATTGACAGATTAACTTAGCAATATATTAAAAATCGCAGACCAAAGTTTTTAGAATCTGAAACTTAGCGGATAACAAAAACAAATCTTGAATTTTATTCGTAACTACAAAGTTATTAAAGTAAAATTTTTTTTCGGATAGCAGAAAATTTTTGAAAAATTAAGCTATGAGTTTGGGAAACGTTATTGGGCAAACGCTCGATGAAAAATACAGAATCGAAAGAGAACTCGGACGCGGCGGAATGGGAACGGTTTATCTCGCCACGCACGTCGGCACGGGAAGACCCGTCGCGGTCAAAGTTATTGCGCCGCAATTTATGGAAAGTTCTGAATTCGTTGAGCGGTTTCGGCGCGAAGCTCGCGCCGCCGGACGGCTTCGCCATCCGAATGTCGTTGACGTTACGGATTTCGGTTTTTCGGAAACAAATAACGGAGATGTCGCTTATCTCGTAATGGAATATCTCGACGGCTGCACGCTCGGCGAGATTTTGGAAGAAGAAAAAAAACTTCCCTTGGCGTGGACGATTGATATTTTGGAGCAGGTTTGTTCGGCAGTTCACGAAGCGCACGAGCAGGGAATTATTCACCGCGATTTAAAACCCGACAATATCTGGCTCGAACCTAATCAACGCGGCGGTTACACGGTTAAAGTTCTCGACTTCGGAATCGCTAAATTGGAGGAAACAAACGGCAAAAATTCGGACGGACAGATTTCACTTCCGACGACTCCGACACAATCATTCAATAAAAATACGATTGCCGGTGAAAACCAAATGCCGACAATCGCCGACAATGAAAATTCGACGATTCTGATGGAATCGAAAACGCTCGCGCAAACTGCCGACAAGCCGACACTTTCAAACCAACAAACTCTTTCGGCGGAAAGCGAAACATTAATTCAGCCTGCCGATGAAGTAGATTTGGAATCCGGCACGGCGATTTTGCCCGCGCAAGATAATAAAACTTCGCCGAGAAACTTTGCAACGAAATTGAATTCCCGGCAATTTCAAACTGATGAATCGGCATTAAAAAAACTTTCGACGGCGGAATTAACCAACGTCGGCGCGGTTTTAGGAACGCCGCTTTACATGTCGCCGGAACAATGTCGCGGCGAAAAATTGACAAACCAATCCGACATTTACGCGCTCGGCGTAATCGCTTATCAAATGCTTTCGGGCAAAACACCTTTTACGGGCGATTTCAAAAAAGTGATGGATTCGCACAAAGAATTTGCGCCGCCGGATTTGGAAGCGAAAAAAATTCCGAAAAAAGTCAAGCAGGTAATCCGCGCGACCCTCGCCAAATATCCTTCGGAACGTCCGCCGACGGCGCAGGCATTTGCCGCCGAACTTCGCGCTCAATCCGAAGGCATCGGCGTTTTGTTTCGCCGCGCGTTGGAAATTTACAGCAAACATTTGCCGAAATTTCTTCTTCTTTCCACAATTTTATACTTGCCGCTGGCATTTTTTACGGTTTTACAAGTTGCCGCCGGATTTTTTTCATTCAGTAGTTGGACTTTAGCAATTGTCAAAGTATTTTTAGCCGCCGCCATAATGTTCGCCGGCGTGGTTTGCGGTTCGCTGTTAGGTGGAACGACGACATGGCTGACGACGCAGATTATGGCTTATCCGCTAAAGCCGGTGTCATTGCGCTCCGCCATTGACGAAGTCCGCAAAAAATGGAAAAAATTAATTACTACGACAATGATTTCCGGTTTTTTTACGATTATCGGATTAGGATTTTGCGTTTTGCCGGGAATTTTTATGGCGGTTGTCTGGTCAATGGTTGCGCCCGTCGTAATGATGGAAAATTTGCACGGTTTTGCCGCTTTGAAACGCTCTAAAATTTTGGTAAAGCGTTCGGTTGGAACGATTTTACCGACGGTTTTGATGATGTTTTTAATTCCCCTTTTGACAACTGTCTTTATTGCTTTTTTTGCTAAAGCCGTTGTGCGGGAATTCACTCCTGATTTGGAAACGCCCGCAGCAACCTCTAAAAAACCGGAAGTTTCCACCTCCGAAAATAAAAAAGACAATAATATTTCAGTTACAATCGGACCCGACAAAAATGTCGAAATAAAAGACAACGATGATCGAAACGACGAAGGAAACAATTTAAGATACGCTTTTAGAGAGGCTTTGACACAGATTTTTTATCTGCCGGTTTCGATTATATTCATTTCATTTTTTACAATCGTCGTCGCTTTGCTTTACCTGAAAACGCGGCAGATCGGCGGCGAATCAATGCAGGATTTGCTTGAACAATTCAAAGATTCCGACGAAACTCACAGCAACTGGCAAAAACGCATTCGTGAACGAATTGCACAGTCAGGCAAACTAACAAGCAAATTGTGAATGGTAAATCAATTACAAATATCACTCTGCAAAGCTATGAAATTCTTGAATTTTTTTATAATAATCCTTTTCGTTTTAAGCATTTCGGCGCAAAGCGTCAATCGTGAGTTTAGAATTAAGACAAACGGTTTGGTCGAAATTACAAATCTTTACGGGCGCGTTCACATTCAGGCGCAGGAAACGGAAGAATCTGAAGAAACAAAAAACCAAGTTTTTATCCAAGCCGAATCACAAAAATCTTTAACCGAAAGCGACATTAAATTTGATAAAACGGGCGAAAATTTGAAAGTTGAAATCGCACCGCAAACTTCGCAAATAAGAGTTGACTTGATGATAAAAATTCCGCCGCGTATTAGAGTTCGCGTCAAAACAAATGACGGCGAAGTTCGGGTTTCGGGCAATATAGAATCGGCGGAAATCGAAACGGAAACGGGAACGATTTCGGCGGATGTGCCGTTGGAAAATGTTAAATATAACTTTGTCTGGACGGAATCGCGCCCGCGTTTTTTGAGCGATGTCGAACTCGACAAAATTAAGGAAAAAGCGGCAGGAAAATTCGTCATCAGCGGACGAATTAATGAGGAATCAAAAATCAAAAGTCGAAAGACCAACGATGAAACTGTTGCGGAAACCGACGGCGAAGAACAATTAGAAAACAGCGGAAACCAAAAACCAAAAACCAAGAACCAAAAATCAAAAGACAAAGAACAAGTTGAACTGGACTTAACAACCGCGCGCGGCATTATATTGCTAAACGTTAATCCGAATGAAGTTTCGTCAGATTTGCGCGAAAGACCATTGACGGAAGCGGCGAAAGCGATAGTTCGCAGCGGCGATTCGCTTTTAACGGAAGCGATTCGGCGGACGAGTCCGAAATATTTCGGCGATTACGCGAGAACTTTGCCGCCAATGAGACGCGAACCTGTTTTGGGCGAGAGCAAAGAACGTCCGAACGGCGTAAACGCTCAAATAAAACGAGTTCTCGTTAGAGTTTTAGACACAAATAACCGCGCCGTTCCCGATTTAAACGCGAAGGATTTTGAAGTTTCTGAAGCGGGCGAAAAACGAGAGATTCTTTCCGTCGAACCGACCACCGCGCCGTTTAATCTAGTTTTATTGTTGGACGTTTCGGGAAGTGTGGACAATTACGTTGATTTTATTCGCAAAACCGCCAGAAATTTTGTCAACACGGTCAATCCGAACGATAAAGTTGCCATCATAATTTTCAACGAAGATGTCAAAACTCTTTCAACCTTTACAACCGACAAAGGCAAACTTTCCGAAAGTCTTGACACTTTCGACGCAGGCGGCGGAACGGCTTATTATGACGCATTGGCGTTTGCTTTGGCGGAAACTTTGCGTCCGCTTAAAGGCGAACGAACGGCGATTGTCACATTGACGGACGGCGACGATAACCGCTCATTTCTCCCGTTTGACGCGCTTTTGGGTTCGATTCAGGAAAGCGGCGCGTTGATTTATCCGCTTTATGTTCCGTCCGCTTTGATTGCCGCATCGAAAAACCGCAATCCGAATGCGGCGGTTGATCCGCTGAGAATGAAATACAACGGTTTGACGACCAAAGCCGAAGGCGAAGGCGAAAAACTTGCAAACATTTCCGGCGGCGTTTATTATTCGATTCAAAAATTGGGCGATTTGCAAAAGGCTTACGACGATATTGTTACGCAATTACGAACGGCTTATTCGATAACATTTCGTTCAAATTTAGCGGAAATGCGCGATAATCGCGCTTCGCCGCGTCTTAAAGTTAAAGTTAATCGGGAAAATACTTTTGTAAAACTCGGGTCGGTTGTCGAAGTCAAGCCGCGCCAAACTTCTCGATTAAATGAAAATATTTTCACGCAGAGTTCGCAGAGAAAAAACCAAGAATTTCAAGACGTTTCTTTCAATAATTACCTAAATAACTCTGCGAGCTCTGCGCCTCTGCGTGAAAATCTATTTCAAAATATCTCATATAAACAATCGAACGAAATCACCGGCGAAGTCGAAAAGATAAACTACAAACAATTCGCGGGCGACAATCTGCGAACTTACAAATTTGAAAATTTTGACATAAATAAATCAACCGGCGCATTTTTGCTAAAAAAAGAAAAGGAAAAACTCGCCGTCAGCCGTTGGATTTCGCCAAAACGCACGCGCTCTTATCCGTATGAAAGAGTTTATGACACGCTTGCAGTTGACGGAAAAAAAGCGACAATAATTCCCGTCGTCAAAGATGAAGGTTTAGGCGGCGACCGCGATTTTTTGCAGTGGGACACGATTTCGCTGCTGAGTCTTTTGGATGTTCACTTTATTCCGGCTTATTACAGCGAAGCGGCGAAAAATCTGAAAAGAAACGATCAAATTACCACGCAAAAACTCGATAATAATTATGTTTCGGCAAAACTCGCCGAAATTGTTGATTTTAAAGGAACGGCGCGTCAGTGGAACGAAAAAGAAGCAAAAGAATTAAAAAACGTCTTTGAAAAAGCGCGAAACGCTAACCGCGAAATTTCCAAACAAACAAAAACCTATCTGCACAACGAAGACGCGCTCGACGAATTAATAAAACTGACTGAGAATCCAAATGATTTCGCTTTATTTTCGCGCGGCAAATCGCAAAAAGGACAAAACCGCGAACTCCAATCAGTTCAGCCGAAAGAAGCACTTTCAACCGACACAAAAAGCGGCGTAACCATCACGAATTTAAACGGCGGAAGATATTTTTTCACCTGCGACGAAACTCTTTTAAAGGAAAATACGCTCTTTTTAATCGAAGACAAACACAGCCGCCGCGCCATTATGCCAAGCGAAAACGACATTAAAGACGGGCTTTTAAAGATGATGGTTTATACAAATCTGCAAAACGTCCGCGTCGGCAAAATTCCAGTTAAATCAAAGGCAATTTTGCGTCTGACTTCAAGCAAACTTGTCGGCTCAGTCAATTCAAATATGAATGAGGATGAAATTGCTAAATTTTTTGAAACGAATAAATTAGAAACTTCAAAAAAAAATCTCATCAAAAAACTTTTTCAGGAAGCGCGAGAAAATAAATTTATTATAATTTTGGAACACGCGGAAACAGCCAAATAGATTTTGGCGACATAAAACCCGACAAATTTTATAACAAGGAGAACTTATGAAACTAAAATATATTATTTTGTTTGTATTTATTTTGCTTATGAATTTTGTAATCCAAGCCCAAGATGAATCTAAAACTGATAAACCTAAAGAAACACAACAGAAATTGACGGCAAAAGATTATGAAAATTTGGTCGCAAAATTAAAAAGTGGCGACACGAGTAGTGACTATACAGCTTTAAGAATGGCTTTCACAGAAACCAAAAACTATTCTTTTCAGGGACCTAAAAAAACGGAAAGAGAAAATTTTTTCAAATCTTTTAACGAAAAAAATTATAAAGAATCTCTCAAACAAGCGGAAAAATTTCTGGAAAAGAATTATGTTGATGCCAACGCGCATTATGTAGCCTATAATTCTGCAAAGGAATTAAAAGATAATAAAAAGGCTGATTTTCATAAAGCCGTTTTGTTCGGTTTGCTCAATTCAATCAAAAATGGGAATGATGGATTATCCGCAAAAACTCCTTTTTCAGTTATCACGATTGATGAAGAATATACGATGATGAATTTTCTCGGATACAAGCACAGTTCGCAGAGTTTGCAGCATGCGGATGGTCATACATTCGATGTTTTCACCGCCACAAATACAAAGACCAATGAAGCGGTTAAACTGTATTTTAATATTGATGTAGTTTGGGCTGCTGAAACTAAAATTTTCGGGAAATAAATTTTGAAATCTTCACTTCTACAATCACTTTTCGACGAACAAGAAGCGCGACCTTTGACTGTTTCGGAATTAAACGAGCAGGTCAAATCGGCGTTGGAGCGCGGTTTTGCTTCTGTTTGGGTTGAAGCGGAAATTGTCAATTTCGTTGCGGCGCATTCCGGTCATTGGTATTTCACGCTGCACGACGGCGATTCTCAGCTTAAAGCGGCTTGTTATATTCGCAACAATTCACGTATCAGATTTCAGCCGTTTGATGGACTTCAAGTTCGTGTGCGCGGGAAGTTGAGCGTTTATCAGCCGAAAGGCGAATATCAAATGCTCGTCGAATCATTGCAGCCGGTCGGCGAAGGCGCGTTGAAAGTCGCGTTTGAACAAATTAAAGCGAAATTGGCGAAAGAAGGTTTATTTGCTGAAGAATTAAAGCGCAATCTGCCGCTTTTGCCGAAGCGCGTCGGCGTTGTAACTTCGCCGAACGGCGCGGCTTTTCACGACATTTTAAATGTCTTGTCGCGCCGCACGCGGACGGTCAATATAACTCTGATTCCGACTCGCGTGCAGGGCGAAACAGCAGGCGAAGAAGTCGAAGCGGCGATAAAACTCGCCAATCAATATAATAAAAAATCAGACGAAAAAATAGATGTTTTGATCGTCGGGCGCGGCGGCGGCTCATCGGAAGATTTGTGGGCGTTTAATGAAGAGCGAGTGGCGCGGGCGATTCGGAATTCGGAAATTCCCGTAATTTCCGCCGTCGGACACGAAATTGATTTTACGATTGCTGATTTTGTCGCCGACAGACGTGCGCCAACGCCAAGCGCGGCGGCGGAAATTGTCGCCGAATCAGAAGAAGGTTTGAAGGCGTGGATTCAACAGAAAACGCAGGATTTGTTTCAGACAGTCGGCTTCAAACTTTTGCAGTCGCGTTCCGATTGGCAGGAACTCGCGCTTTCGTCTGTTTTTTCCGAATTTCCGGTGCGCATCAAAGATTTGCAGTATGAAATTGAAGATTTACAGACAAATTTGCGCGACGCTTTGACGGAAAAACTCAAAATAACGCGGCAAGATTTGGAAGTTCTCGAAAATCGTCTTTCCCCTCTAAAACTCAATTCAAGGCTCAACGCGCAGAAAACGCGATTGGCTGTTCTGCGGCAAAAGCAGATTTCGGCGATAAAAGACGTAGTTGACGCAAACGACGAAAAGTTGAAAATTTCGATGGCATCGCTCGACGCGCTTTCGCCGCTTTCGGTCTTAAATCGCGGCTATTCGATAGCAGAAAATGAAGCAGGCGGGATTTTGAGCGACGTGAAAAATTTAAAGATAAATGACACGGTGAAAATTCGTCTGGCAAAAGGTAAAATTAAAACCCGAATTTTAGAAATTCAGAAAAGCAAATAATTAAAAATAGATATTTTCATCAGGAAAAAAATGCGGCGTGAACATTGTTGCCAAATACACGCTCGAATTGGTAAAGTTCAAAAAGAATTGGTTAATCAAAGATGTGATTTATGAAGACGGCGAAAGATTAAGCAAAATATTGAGTAGAAAAAGCAACTAAAGTTTGATGTCAAAATTTGTCGTAAATTTAGAAAACAATCAAGAAAGCCCGATGTCAACGCCGAAAAAAGCAATCATTCCAGAATTTGGTAATTATCAAAAGCCGGAAAAATCGCGTGTTTTGATGAAAGTCCTCAAAATTCTTGGCGCGGTATTGGTTTTTATTTTGATAGTCGGCGCAATCGGCGGTTATTTTTACTGGCGAAACTTAAAAACCACGCCGCAATATTCGCTGGCATTATTGATAGATGCGGCGCGACGCGACGATCAGAAAACAATTGACGAACTGGTTGATACTGATGCGATAATTGACGATTTTGTCCCGCAGATTACCGACAAAGCCGTCGAACTTTACGGGCGCGGTGTCGCGCCGGCGACAATCCAAAAACTAGAACAGGCAGCCGCGCCGTTTTTACCCGCGCTCAAAGAACGAGCCAAAGATGAATTGCCGGGTTTGATTCGTGATAAAACACAGAAATTTGACAGTATTCCGTTTTGGGCAATTGCCGTCGGCGCGGGCAAATATCTTGATATTTCACTTGATGGCGATAAGGCTTTTGTCAAAAGTAAATTGCCCGACAAACCGCTCGATTTGACATTAAAACGCAACGGCACAAAGTGGCAGGTTATCGCCGTCAAAGATGAAATTTTAGCGCGGCGGATTGCCGAAAAGGTCGGACAGGATTTGATTACGGTCGCTCAAAAAGATGGAATTAAAAAGGTCGGCGAAAAGCTCGGTGTTTCAAATCTCGAAGATATTTTGAAAAACTCCGGTAAAATTTTTAAATGATCGCAAAAATTATGGCTGAAAAGAAACAAACATTTGAGTCTTCGTTAAAAGACCTCGAAAAAATCGTGCGCGGTTTGGAAGAAGGCGATTTGTCTTTGGAAGAAAGTCTGAAACTTTTTGAAAACGGCGTAAAATTATCGCGTGAATGTCAGGACAGATTAAACCAAGCCGAGCGCAGGATTGAAGTTTTACTCAAAGACGGCGACGGAAATCCGGTTTTGCAGGCAATTCAACCGGATGATTTGCGCGAAGATAAACAGCCGAAAATTAAACGTCGTATCGTTTTCGACAACGATGACGATGAATCTCCGTTTTAGAGCAGCTATAAGTTTGTAAATCAAATATCAGTAATCTTTTCTCAATACAACTCTGTGAAAAACTCCGTGTTCTTTGTGTTAAAAACATTTTTAACACAAAGAACACGGAGTTTTTAAAGTTATTTTGAATTTAAACTTGTTTACATATTAAGCTGTTTGAGAAGCGACGGCTTTCAGTTTTTCACGTTTCCGCGCCGCCCGGTAAGTTGAAAATCCTTCTTTAGTTAAGCCCAGAATCGTCCGCCGATTATCAAATAAAAGTTTCATCCAATCGCGCTTTTTCATTTGCGGGAAATAAATTCCGCGAAAGAAAAGCCGCGCTACAAGATGACCGATGCGATATTCAATCGGCTGCTTTTTGATTGCGTCAATCGCTTCGGCATTCCTTTCGGCACTGTAAGACCTCTCCCACGCTTGCCCGACTTCAACTTTAGCTTGATCAATAGACATCTTTGAAGGCGTGTGCGCCATAACGAACGGCGCGAATTCGAGCCAGTGTTTCGGGCGGCTGAGGCGACCTTCTTTTTCCAGACGATCATAAAGCGGAGTTGACGGAAACGGCGTAAGTTGTCCGAAAACTGGAAGTCCGGGCGACCAGCTTTCGATTTGTTCGAGCGTTCGTCCGGCAACGCCTTCGGTGTCGTTGTCCATTCCGAAAATAAACGACGTTATCGCGTAAATGTTACGGCTTGCCAGACGGTCTAAAACTTGTTTGTAATCAGCCGGTTTTGAGAAATTTTTATTGACCGAAGCCATATTTTGCGGGTCAATTGATTCCATTCCGATGAAAACCCATTTGCCGCCGGATTCGGCGATCAAATCAACCAATTCTTCATCGCCGAGCAGATTCGCGCTGATTTGCGCGACCCACGGAAGCTGTGCGCCGGCGGCGATAATGTCTTTCAGTAGAGATTTTACGCGCTTTTTGTTGATGGCGAGATTATCGTCAATAAAGAAAACGGCGATTTGTCCTTTTTCTCTTTTTGCCCGCGCTTTTAATCTTAAAAGCTCCTCGAC
>JBDTSO010000012.1:0-17588 GCA_039931085.1 Acidobacteriota bacterium
GTTAATGCCGACGCGATCAATATCGAAAATATTCCGACGACGCACACCGACGTTGACCAATCGCAGATTCAAAAACTGCCGCTGACTTCGCCCGGAAACGGTTTATCGGAAGCCGTAACTTTGACTTCGCCGGGAGTCGTCGCCGATTCAAACGGCTTTTTTCATCCGCTCGGCGACCACGCGCAGACGCAGTATTCGGTTGATAATCAGCCGATCACCGATCAGCAATCAAAAGCATTTTCGACGCAGCTTCCGGTCAACGCGATTCAGTCTTTGGAAGTAATTACCGGCGCAACACCAGCCGAATACGGCGATAAAAGCAGCCTTGTCATCAACGCGATCACTCGTTCGGGTTTGAACGCGCCGAAACCGTTCGGCAGTTTTAATTCGAGTTTCGGCAGTTTCAGAACTATTCAGGAAGATGGAACTTTCGGTTTCGGCAATGAAAAATTCGGCAATTTTACGGCGTTAAATTTCGAGCGTTCCAACCGTTTTTTGGATTCGCCGGAATTAGACAATCTGCACGACAACGGAAATTCCGTCGGAATTTTCAACCATTTCGACTACAATCCGACGGGTAGAGATACGTTTCATTTGAATTTATTTCTGGCGCGAAATAAATTTGAAATCGCCAACACTTACGAACAAAACGCGCTCGGTCAAGACCAACGTCAGCGCGTCAAATCAATCAACATCGCGCCCGGTTACGTGCATATTTTCAACGCTGCGACGGTTTTAACGGTCAATCCGTATTACCGCTTGGATCAGGTAAATTATTATCCGAGCGCGAATCCGTTTTCCGATCAAACACAAACCATTAGCCAGCAAAGACGGCTTGCCAACACCGGAATCAAAGCCGATGTCGCGTATGTCAAAGGAACTCACAATATCAAAGTCGGCGGGCAATTTCAGCACACTTTTTTGAACGAAGGTTTTCAATTCGGCATCACCGACGCGGATTTTAATGATCCGGCGAGTCCTGATTTTATTCCCGGACTTTTGCCGTTCGATTTGACGCGCGGCGGCAGACTTTTCACGTTTAACGGACGCACGGACATCAAACAGGAAGCACTTTTCGCCCAAGACAATGTGAACTTTAAAAGCGGTTTAACGCTGAGTTTGGGTTTGCGCTTCGACAATTACAATGGTTTGAGCAAAGGCAAAGCCTTGCAGCCGCGACTCGGCGTTTCGTATCTTTTCAAACCGACAAACACGGTCATTCGCGGTTCATACACGCGCAATTTTGAAACGCCGTATAACGAAAACCTGATTTTCTCGAACGCGGCTGGTGCGAACGGCTTCGCCGACGGAAGTTTCGGCGATGTCAACGCCGCGCCGCTCAAACCGGGAAATCGCAATCAATTTAATGTGGGTTTGCAGCAGGCATTCGGCAAATATATCATTGCGGATGTGGATTATTTTAATAAATATACGCGCAACGCTTACGATTTTAACGTGCTTTTGAACACGCCGATTACGTTCCCGATTTCGTGGGACAAATCGAAGATTGACGGCATTTCGTTTCGTCTGAATCTGACTAATTACAAAGGTTTGAGCGCGTTTTTCAACGCCGGACACACTCGCGCCAGATTTTTCCCGCCGGAAACTGGCGGATTATTTTTCAATTCCGATTTACCCGAAGGCGTTTTCCGCATTGACCACGATCAAGCATTTCAGCAAACAACGCAGATTCAATACAGTTTCGATCAGTTCAAAAAAATCAAAAGTTTTGAACCGTTCGCCGCTTTTACGTGGCGTTATGACAGCGGTTTGGTGTCCGGCGCAGTTCCCGATTACGATACGGCTTTGGGCTTTTCGGCGGACGAACAGCAGCAGATCGGTTTATTCTGCGGCGATCAATTTGCGACTTTAACAAATCCGCTCAGAAGCTGTGCCGCGTCAAATTTCGGCGCGACGCGCATTAACATTCCGGCAACCGGAACAGTCAACGACGACAAAAATCCGCCGCGCATCACGCCGCGCCATTTGTTCGATTTGAGTTTCGGTTCGGACAATGTTTTACGCACCGAAAAAGTAAAAATGTCGGCGCGTTTGACGTTCGTCAATCTGACCAATAAAGTCGCACTTTACAATTTCAATTCGACATTCAGCGGCACACATTTTGTCGCACCGCGCACAATTCAAGGTCAAATCGGTTTTACTTTTTAGAAACGCACTTGAGTAATGCAGTCGTCCAGACTGCATTACTCGCTTAAAGCAATCTGTAAAGATATAATGGATCAATGAAAATCATTGCGAGATTTGCGGTAATTATTTTTAAGCAGTTAATAAAAAATTTAAGAGAAAGTAAGTTGATTTTATTAAATTCGTTAATCCTTTTAGCAATTTTATCATCTTTCACATTCAGCCAAACAATTCAAACTCCTGAAAATACACAAAAGAAACGCCCGAAAATCGGTCTTGTTTTAAGCGGCGGCGGCGCGCGAGGTTTCGCGCACATCGGCGTAATCAAGGTTTTGGAAGAAAATCATATTCCGGTTGATTACATCGCGGGCGCGAGTATGGGCGCACTCGTCGGCGCATTATATGCGACGGGCAGAACGCCCGCGGAAATGGAAAAACTGGTTGAAACGCTCGATTGGAACGAACTTTTGCGCGGCAAACCGGCGTTTGACGAATTGACTTACCGACGCAAACAAGACCGGCGAAATTTGTCCGGCGCAATCACTTTGGGCGGCAAAGGCGTGGTGGGTCTGAAACTTCCGAACAGCCTGAATCCGGGACACGAAATCGGTTTGGTGCTTGACCGTTTGATGCTGTCTTACGGCGACAAGACAGATTTTGATAATTTTCCGATTCCGTTTCGCTGTGTGGCGACGGATTTGGTCAGTGCCGAAACCGTCGTTTTGAAAAGCGGTTCGCCGGCGCAGGCTCTGCGGGCGACAATGGCGATTCCCGGCGTTTTTGCGCCCGTCGAGTTAAACGGCAGAATTTTGGCGGACGGCGGAATTTTAAACAATATTCCGACTGATGTCGCCAAAGAAATGGGCGCGGATATTATTCTCGTCGTCAACATTGAAACGCAGCTCGGAGACCGCGATTCGCTTCAGGATGTGGTCAGTATTTTAGGACAGACTTTTTTCGTCGCAACCGCTGAAAATTCGCGCCGCAGTCTGCGTCAGGCTGATATTATCGTCGCGCCGGATTTGAAAAATTATTCGACATTCGATTTCACCGCGGGCAAAGAAATTGTCGAACTCGGTTATGAAGGCGCGGAGCAAAAAGTCGCGCTGTTAAAAAGTCTTGCGCTTGATGATGCCGATTGGCAGCAGTATCTGGCTTCGCGTCAAGTCAAAGTTCGTCCGAACATTGATCCGATTCCTGATTTTCTGGCGATTGAAGGCACGAAAAATCCAAGTACCGAAAGAAAAATCGAGCGCAAATTAGACGACAAATACGAAAATAAGCCGCTCGACGAAAAGGCTTTGGAAAACGATTTGAACGAACTGACGGGAACGGAAAGATTTGACAATCTCGGTTACGGCATCACGCGCCGCGACGATAAAACCGGCTTGCTGATCCGCGTTTACGATCCGCAGGAAAGAACGCGGCGGACGACGGTTCTTAATGTCGGCGTTGATGTCAACAACTATGAAACCGACAATGTAAATTTTAATGCCCGCGCCCGTCTGACGTTTTTCGATGTCGGCGGCGACGGCAACGAATTACGCAACGACATCAGCATCGGTTCACGAACGCTTTTTTCGACGGAATTTTATCATCCGTTCGGCACGAGCCGATTTTTCGCCGCGCCGAACGCCTTTTACGAAGATCATAAAGTGAATTTTTATCAAGCCGGCGACCGGCTTGCCGAATATACTTTTCAAACCGCGCAAGCCGGAATTGACTTCGGTTTTCGGGCAAGCCGCAACAGCGAATTGCGTTTAGGATATTCAATCGGAAATCTGAGAGCTTCGCGGCGCATCGGCAATCCGCAATTTTCTAACTTGGGCGGCACGGTAAGTTTTGCATCTCTACGCTACAATTTTGACACGAGAGATAACGCGCAAATTCCGACGAGCGGAATCGAATTTAATAATTCGCTCAATTACTATTTCAAAAGTCCGGGCGCAAACAGCGGATTTCCGCAAGCCGAATCGGAAATCAGTGCTTTTCATTCACTCAACGATAAAAATATTATTTTCGGATTCGGCGGCGGCGGAACGACTTTCAGCAAAACCGCGCCGTTGTTTCAACAGTTTACAATCGGCGGTTTATTTAACGTCGGCGGCTATGGAAGTCAAGAATTTCGCAGCAGTAACTATCTGAAAGGCGGCTTCGGCATTTTGCGCGAAACATTTTCCGCTCCGGCTTACATCGGCGGAAAGCTATATTTCGGCGGCTGGTATGAAGGCGGCAGCGCGTTTGAAAACTTCGGAGCGGCAAAATATCGTCAAAGCGTTACCGGCGGCGCGGTTTTGGAAACTAGAATTGGTCCGATTTTTCTCGGCGGCAGTTTTGGCGAAGGCGGACACCGAAAACTTTATTTTTCGTTGGGAAGATTTTTTTGAAAAAGGAGCATTTTGCAGAAAATTAAACTTTAAAATATAAGCCGCAAACCAACGATGATGACGCTGATGGAATAAAAACCTACATCATCCGCGCTGATTTGCGGCAAAACTAATTTTAAAATTGTGTTGGGTATTAAATTTTCAATTAATGTTCAAATTTTATACACTCAAACTTGAACAGTCACCTGAATTTGCGGGCGGCTGTCGAGTTCAAAAAATCTGACAGGCACTGCTCCGTTCACTCTTTCCCTTTCTTTGCTCATTTCATACCATTTATCACAATCCGAACAATGATAAAATTTAACCCAATCCGTCGCTTGGAAATCGAATTCTAATTCTTTACTACAATGCCAACAAGTCATCTCCTAAACCCCTCCTAATTTGAATAAAAACATTCTATCATTTAAAACCTGATAAAAGCTACATTTTTTTTAATAGAACTTTGCACGCTTTAGATTTATAAAAATTCCGCTTTTATTGAGTATTATAAAAATTAAAATCTGTATTCACTTAATTTTTTATAGCGATAGGAAAATGAAATTCTGCTTTTTACAAACCATTTTTTTAGGTGAAATAATTTTTTCTGCATTTTGACCTGATTTGTTTGAAAATGTAATCTAAACCGGATAATGAAATTTAAAAGCAGATATCTTAGCATTAAAGTTTGAGCAGCAAAGGATGGAACAAACAAACACAATTTCGGAAAACAAAAACCGCGACATTATTAAAGAAATTGGAAAAAATTTCCTGATGGGAGTTCCCGCATTCCGCAAATGGCGGGCAACCCGCCCGCGTGCAGGCGCACATTTTACGGGCAGCAAAGAAGAAATCGAGCGTTACGCATTTTCCGGTTTGAATATGCTGTTTGAATACATCGGCAGCTTAAAAGGTAAAAGTATTCTGGAAATCGGCGCGGGCGATTTTTTGACTTCCGGGCTGGCGTTAATGGGCGCGGGCGCGGAAAATTATGGCGTGATTGATAATTTTCCGGGCGATTACTACGGCGCGGAAGCAAAAAAATGGTATCGCGCCATTGAAGAAAAATGGTCGCAGTTTTATCCTGATATAAATTGGGCTGAAGGCTTGAACGCGGCAGATTTTCCCGAAAAATACGCCGACCGTTTAGAGTTGATCGCCAAGCCGATTGAAACTTCTTCGACCAAAAAACGCTATGACATCATTTGTTCATTTCAGGTTGCCGAACATATCTCCGATATTGACGCTTTTGCCGAAATGCACAATCGTCTGCTTAAAAGCGACGGCGTTGCCGTTCATCGCGTAGATTATGGTCCGCACGACTGCTGGTTTCATTACAAAGACCCGCTGACCTATCTGCAATTTTCCGATTCTGTCTGGAAACTCAGCGGCTCGAATCGCGGAACGCCCAATCGTTTTCGTCATCACGAATTTCTCGCCGCTTTTGAACGCGCTAATCTTGAAATCGAAGTGCCGTATGTTGATAATTTCAAAGAACAAAAGATTAACTTCGACAATCTGCACCTGAGATTCAAAAAAATGCCGCACGAATCGTTGCTCGTCGGAACGGCGGTTTTTGTTTTGCGCCGGAAGCCGCAGAAATAAATAAGCAGAAAACAGATAACAATGATTTTAAATTCCAAATTCCAAACAATTGATTACCTGTTTCTGTCTGCGATTTTATGCGGTTTGTTTTTTTTGATTTCAATAAAAGCGCAAGACGTTCCGCTCACAGAAAATGTTACTGAAGAAAACGCACCGACAGCGCAAAATTTTCATCAATGGGGCGCGGTCAGTCTTTTTCACGGTTTGCCATCGGATACAATCCGCGCCGTAACACAGGACAAAGATGGCGTAATGTGGTTCGGAACGGATAACGGTTTGGCAAAATATGACGGACGGCGTGTGCAGGCGGTTAATTTGCAAGGTTTAAATGCCGAGAAAATTCTCGCCCTCAAATATGATAAAAAAGGAACGCTCTGGATCGGCACGGATGCGGGCGCGGCGCGATTCGGCGGCGGGCAATTTTATCCGATTGAGGAAACCTTCGGAAAATCAATCGTTACCATCACTGAATCTGCCGACGGAAAGACAATTTTAGCAAGCGACGACGGACAAATTTTTCAATTATTTCCAAATGCAGAAAATGTTTTTGTCGTTCAAACAGTTCTGCCGCAACCGTTGTTCAGCGGAACCAACGAAAAATCTTCAAAATTAACAAGTCTTTTTGCCAGCGGCGAAAAATTTATTCTCGGCACGTTCGGACACGGTTTGATAATAGTAGAAAACGGCGAAGAGCAGGAAATTTTCAGCCGTCCGCATCCGTATTTCGTTACTGCTTTGCAAAAAGATAACAACGGAAATTTGTGGTTTGGAGCACAGGTCAGACGAGATGACGGCGGACTTTATTACGCCAAAGACATTGAACGCCCGGAGAAAATCGCCGACGAAACCGGCACGGTCGCCGCGCTCGGTTTTGACGCAAATAACGATTTATGGGTCGGCACGAACGAACGCGGCGTTTATCATTTTCGCGGCAGGGAAAGGCTCGAACACTTCACATTTGAAAACACGGCGGGCGGTTTGCGCTCGAATAATATCTACACGGTTTTTGTTGACCGCGAAAACGTCGTCTGGTTTGGGACGGACAGAGGCGTTTGCCGTTTTGACGCTTCAAGCCCGTTTGATCAAAACATTTCCGACGACAAAAACAGTAATTTCGTCCGCACACTTTATCAAACCGCAGACGGCAGAATTTTTGCCGGAACAAATCGCGGATTGTTCGTTTTTGAAGACGGAAATTGGCAAGCGGTAGAAAATTTTGAGCGCAAACCGATTTATGAAATTGCGGAAGATTTGGCAGGAAATTTACTAATCGGCACTTCGGGCGGACTTTTTACTTTAGACAACAAGCAATTGGCAACCGAAGACACACGCGCCATTGAAAATTTTCAAGGCAAAACATATATTGCGCTTTTCGGACGCGGAATCGAACAAATCGAAGGCGAAAACCGCACGTTGATTTTTTCCAACGATTTGCCAACTGCACTTTACGCCGATGATGAAAAACTTTGGATTGGAACAGCAAAAGACGGCGTTTTTTCATTCGACGGAAAAGCTGTTTCAGCGGAAAAATCGCTTGAAAAATTGCGCGGTGTTGCCGTTTGGGATATTGACGGATATTCGGAAAACAGTTTGTGGTTTGCCACCGAGCGCGGACTTTTTCTGCTCAAAAACGGTGAATTAACTGCTGTTACAAACGACGCGGCGCGGGATGTTTTTGTCGGCAAATCCGGCGACGTTTGGAGTGCAACCGTCGGCAGCGGACTATTTCATTTGAAATTTGATGAACAATTCGGCTGGATGTCGGCAAATTTAAGTGTTGAACAAGGTTTGCCGTCGCCGAGCATTTTCGCGCTTCTTCCGGTTGAAAACGACAACATTTTAATCGGCACAACCCGCGGCGTGTCGCGCTACGCTCCGAGCCAAAATGTGCCTCTGATTATTCCGACGCGCATTTTGAGTCAGCGTCTGCACAACCCGGACGAACTTCGGACGGGTATAAATCTGGCTTTTCCGCAAAACACTCTGACGGTTGAAGTTACCGCACTGAGCAGCCGCACTTTTCCCGAACAATTTCTTTACGCTTTTACGCTTAAAAGCGGCAAAAACGAAATCATCAACAAAAAACTTTCACACGATTCACAGTTTTTGATGGACAATTTGCCGCCGGACATTTACACGGTGGAAATTCGCGCTTTTGATAAAGACTTGCAGAGTTCCGCGCCGCTTATCTTCCAATTTTCGGTTGCCAAAGCACCTTTTCCGTGGACTTCAACCACGCTCTCCGTTTTGCTCGCAATTGCTTTGATCGCTTTAATTTGGGCGATTATCGAACGCTGGCGAATTACAAAAAAGAACCGCGAACTCGCCGCCGCGCGTTTCGACTTAGCCAATGAAGCCGAACGCGAACGCCGCCGCATCGCCCGCGATTTGCACGATCAAACGCTCGCCGATTTGCGAAATTTGATGATGATGTCCGATAAACTTCCGGCGATTGAAACATCGGAAGAAAAACAGGATTTTCGCACCGAAATCGAAGCCGTTTCCAACGAAATCCGCCGCATTTGCGAAGATTTAAGCCCGTCGGTTTTGGAAAATGTCGGCTTGACCGCCGCGCTCGAATTTCTTTTGAGTCATACATTTACGCAAACCGATAAAAAGTTTGAATATAAATTTACCTGTGAAGAAGGTTTGGAAGAACGGCTTGAATTTCCGCCAAACGCGCAAATGCAGATTTACCGCATCGCACAGGAAGTTTTAAATAATATTTCACGTCATTCCGAAGCGAAATTTGTCGAAATGAAAATCTCCGATTCGATTGAAGATAATTTTATCTTAAAGATCGAAAATGATGGACGCGATTTTGACGCGGAAAAAGCCAAAAAAGGTCGTGGACTTTCCAACATCAAATCCCGCGCCAACTTAATCGAAGCCGAAGTTTCGTGGCAAAAACGCGACGGCAAAATCGTTTTTTCGCTTCTCAAAAGTCAGAACCGTCTGCGGTAGCGGGCGGTTTAAGTTCCGCGATTCAAACTTTACATTAAAGGCTAAATTCTCGTTGTTCAGCCGTCCGCTACCGCAGAGGGTTCTGACAAACTGTGGTTTTCCACATAAACTTCACCGTAACAGCCTGAAAACACACCGTTATTCATCACGTTTCAATCAAGATAGTTATAAAAGATAATCGAACACGATGCGATTATCTTTTAACAAAAATATTTTACGGAAAATCATTTACGGTTTGCTCGCAATTATAGTTTTCGCGCTTGCCGCCGAGATTATCCGCGTCAAAAATTCCGCCCGAAGCGAACTTGCAAAAGAACGCTCCCGCCTTGAAAGTCACCTGCCTTTTGAACGGACTAAACTCATTCCTCACCTTAAAAATAATGTTCAAATTTGGCAGAACACAAGCGAAACGCATGATTTTGTAAAATTTCAAGACACATATTTCGCCGCCACAAACGGCGGACTCGTGCAATTTGCAGCAGACGGAAAATTAATCAAACATTTCACGGTTTTAGACGGTTTGAGCGAAAGCGATTTGACGAGTTTGATTGTTTTTGATGCCAAACTTTTTATCGGCACACGCTCGCAGGGATTACTTGTTTTCGATGGCGAAAATTTTGAAAGCTACAAATTTACAGACCGCGACGCGCAGGCGATTACAACATTTTTGATTGACGACGGCAAACTTTTAATCGGCACATTCGCCGGCGGATTGATCGAGTTTGACAGCAAAAATTTTACCGAAATCAAACCGAATGATGAAAAGTTGCTTGCCATAAATTGTTTAATAAAAGAAGATTCGCGGCTTTTCGTCGGAACTTTTAACAACGGATTATATTTTTTGGAAAGCGGCATTTGGCGGCACTTCACAACTGCTGACGGTTTACCGTCAAATCGCGTGATCGGCGTTGCCAGCCAAGGTGAAAATGTTTTCGTCGCCACCGATTTTGGACTTGTTCAAACTGCAAATTTTCAAACCCCGAAACTTTTTCGTTTAATCACGACTTTGCCGACGCTTTCGAGCATTGCCAAACGCGGCGGTCAAATTTTTTTCACCAAAGCGAACGGCGAAATTTTCACGCTCGGCGAAAAATTTACGGTTAAAGAATCGGCGAAAAATGAAGACTTGTCAGATGTGCGTTTGATAGAAACCGACGGAAATCTGTTTCTGCTTGCCAAACAAGGTATTTTTCAAACGAGCGGTGCGAATATCAAGCAATTCGGCAAATCTGAAACCGATTTTCTGACCGACAATTTCGTTTCTGCGCTGGCTTTTGACGCAAACAAAAATCTTTGGGCGGGAACTTTTCGGCACGGCATTGACGTTTTCACCGCAGATGGCAAAAAGCTGAAGCATCTGGAATCGGAAACAGTCCGCGAAATCAATTTTTTGAAATCGCAAAATGACACGATGTTTGCCGCGACTTCAAGCGGATTGATGCAATTTAAAAACGATTTTTCGAGCAAAGACTTAACAAAAACCGACGGTCTATTGAGCAATTCGGTTACGCATTTTGCCGACGCGGATTTTCTCGCAATTGCGACAAGCAAAGGTTTAACGCTCAACGAAAAAGGCAAATTGCAAAGCCTTTCGACAGTGCAGGGTTTGCCGAGTAACAGCATTTACACGACGCTTTTTGTCAATAAATCATTATTCGTCGGAACGCTCGGCGGTTTGGCGGAAATTCAAAATAATAAAGTCGTCCGCGTTTATAAAGATTCAAATTCAAACTTAAAACAAAATTGGGTAACCGCACTTTGCTCGGCAAATGAGCGTTTGTTTATCGGCACTTACGGCGGCGGAATTTTTGAATTAACCGCGTCCGGCGAAGTTCATTATTTTGCAGAAATCGGCAAATTTGTCGTCAACCTGAACGCGATTTACAGCGACGGCAAACGGGTTTTTGTCGGAACTTTGGAAGGCGTAAAGATTCTAGATTTGAACACGCAGAAATGGAGCGTTTTATCGGAAAATTTGCCGTCAAAAGTCGTAATGAGCATCACGGGCGACGGCGAAAATATCTATTTCGGGACAACAAAGGGCATCGCCAGAATGAAAAAAACTTATTTTGAAAATGGAGAAAACAAATGAAAATCATCGCTTTTACAACAACCATTTTATCGGTCTTTTTATTCGGAGTCGGCTGCACTCAAAAAAATTCGGCAAAAAACATATCAAACGTGGACATTGAAATGCCGAAAGCACCTGCTTATTACTGGGCGACACCTTCCGTGCCGTTTTATACGGCAGACATAACTACGTCGGAAATCGCAAAAACGGACACTTCGGCTGATGAAGTTGAGGAAGTAAATGAAGAACCCGAAGTCCCGAAATATAAGGTTGAGATGTTGATGGATTCAGAGTATTACGCGGAAGAAGTCGAAAGCAAAGTCGGATCGCATCGCGGTTGGCTGGGACTTTATCGCAAGAAAAACAAGTATTTTCTGATGCCGACCACAGTCAAAGTCAAAGCCGTGAGCCACGCTTTGCGCGACGGTAAGGATTCAAAGAAAAAAACAGGTCGGGAAGTTACTTCAAACGTCAAACTGCCGTCCGTTTTTCTGCTGCGAAATGCCAAAATGCTGCGCCAAGGCGAAGTCAAAACGGTTTTTTACGGTAACGAAACCGAATCGGAAGGCATTGATCGGAAATACCGTCGGAACTTCAAATTCAACGGCAAAAAATACACGCTTTTTGTCAAAGATACGAGCGATGAAAGCGGCGAATATCTGACAGGCAAATCGAAATTGATTATCACCGACGGCAAAACCGAACAGGTAATTTTCGAGCCGGAATTTTGCAGCGATTGTTCGTGGAATGTGTGCTGGGTCGGCGATTTGGACGGCGACGGAAAGTTGGATTTTATGCTCAATCTAAATGAGCATTACAACTCGACCTGCCACACGCTTTTCCTTTCGTCGCAGGCGGAAAAAGGAAGAATAGTGAACGACGTTGCCGAAGTTTGCCAAATGGGTTGCTGAAAGGAATTGCTATGAAACAAATGACCAAAAATTGCACGGCTTTTATTTTAACTCTCGTGTTTGTGTGGCAAACGGCGGCGCAATCAGGCGTTTTGATTCCGACTTCCGAAGGCAAACCGAATCCAAACGTGCTTTCGCTGCAAGTGATGAATGTTGATATTTTGATTGACAACCAACACGCGCGGGTGAAAATTATGCAGATTTTTGACAATCACACGGCGGAAACGATGGAAGGAAAATATTTGTTTGCACTTCCGCCAACGAGTTCTATTTTCGACTTCGCGGTTTGGGATAACGACACGCGAATTCCGGGCGTAATGATGGAAAAACGCCGCGCCAACGAGATTTACAGCCAGATAAAACAAGCGCAAATTGATCCCGGACTTTTGCAGCAAGATGACGAACACGAAGGAAGTTCGGCGTTTTCGGCGAAAATTTTTCCGATTGACGGTTACGGCTCAAAACGGCTCGAAATGGAATACACAGAAGTTTTGCCCGTCGAAAGTTTGAGTTCGCATTTTACATTTCCGTTAAAGCCATCATTTGGCGAAACGCAGAGCGTCGGCGAATTTAATCTGCACATCCGCGTCGTCAATGACTTTCCGATTTTTACGACGACTTATTACGATTATCCGCTGCAAATTACAAAAGCGGACGCGAATACCTTTGAAGCCGAATATCACGGTGAAAATATCGAACTGAAAAATGATTTTTCGTTCGATTATCAAATAAACACGCCAAACAGTGCGTTTTCATTCATCACTTATCGCGCTCCTGAACAGATTTCGGCTTACGATTTGCGCGATCCGCAACTGGCGGCGGCAAACCCGGACGGTTATTTTCAGGCGCAGGCAATTTTTAACCAGCCGACAAACACTGAAAAACCACCGCGCCGCGTCGTTTTGCTGCTCGACACTTCGCTTTCGATGTATGGAGACAAACTCGCCCGCGCCGTCGAAGCCGCCGATTATTTTCTGCACGATTTAACTAAAAAAGACGAATTCAGCTTGATTTTGTTCGGCGATGAAACCGATTCGTTTTCCGAAAAACCGCTTTTGGCAACAACGGAAAATATTGAAAAAGCGATGCAGTTTATTAGAAATTCGACATTCGGCGGCGGCACGAATTTGAAAAAAGCACTGCAAACGGCAATTGCTCAAACAAACAATTTCTCCGACGGAACGCGCGACATAATTTTGATTTCCGATGCCAACCCGACGCTCGAAACCACTAATATAAAATCAATTTCCAATCTGTTTGATGATAAAAATGACATCAAACTTTTCGCCTTCGCGCTCGGAAATGACGCAAATAAATCACTTTTAGAAGAATTATCCGCCAAAACTCACGGTTATTTCGCGCAGGCGCGGGAAACCGAAGACATCGCGCTTGCGCTCAAGATATTTTTAGACAAAATCGGCACATCGAGCGTTGATAATTTACGGCTGAATTTTGCTCAACCTGATAATTTCTATCAAATTTATCCGAGCGGCGCGGACAGTTACAACGGTTCGAGTTTCGCATTTGTCGGACGTTACAAAAAGCCGCAAACGCAGACGAATGTTGATCTTTCGGCGCAGTTCGGCGCAGAGGCGATCAATCTTTCGCAGGAAGTTTCGCTGCCGGAATTTGATGACTCGCATCCGCATTTGCCGCGGGTTTGGGCGCGGGCGCGGGTTGATGCACTCCTTCAGGCGATGAACATTGACGGCGAACGCGAAGATTATATTGCGGAAATTATTCGACTTTCGGTCAAATATAAATTCGTTACGCCTTACACCGCATTTATTGCTGCGCCGCGTGCTTTGCTTCGTCCGCGTCTGATTCAACCGGGCGATCCGGTGATTCGCGTGAAAACCGACGAATCAATTAAAGAAGTTTTCGCCGTTTTGCCGTTTGGCGAAACTTTGCCGCTGAAATTTTTGGAGAAAGAAGGAGTTTGGGAAACACGATTTCTCGCGCCCGTTTGGATGCCGGACGGAACTTATCGCTGTCGTCTGCTGTTGACCGATAAAAATAATAACGGTTATCAGGAAGAAAAAACCTTCGTCGTGGACAGCCACGCGCCGAAAGTAAAAATCAATCTGCCAGCGCAAACGGTCAAAGCGGGCGATGAAATTACGCTGAAAGTTTCGGCAGACAGCGACACAATGCGGCTGGTCGCTAAATTTTACGGTGCAAAACCCGTGCAGCTTTTTTGGTCTGATGCGGAAAAAGCCAACGTCGGAAAATTGCGCGTGCCGGAAAATCTGATTTCGGGAAAATATGTTTTGACCGTAACGGCGGAAGATTTCGCACATAATCAAACGACTGAAGAAATTAATGTTGAGGTTTTAGGAAGATGAAAAATCTAAAAATAATAAAACTATATTCGTTCAAAAATCTTATTACTGTTCTCATTTTCCTTGGCGGATTAATTTTAAGCTGGCAGTTTTTTGGAAAATCTTCTTTATTGACAGTCGAAAAAGTTAGTGCCGAAAATACGGATGCAAAAGTAAAAACAGAAAAGGAAACGGCGATTGAAAACGCGCTTTATACGCGGGCGGAATTTTTCAGCGCACAGGCATTTGTGCCGTTTCCAACCGAAAGAGCGCGGCAAAATTTAGCTGAGATTTTACAAAAATATCCGAACGATGCGGAAATTTATCAAAAACTTTCTCAATTGGACGAAAAACTCGAAAAATTTGACTTAGCCGAAACTGAATTAAATAAATTTGTCGAACTGCAAAAAGACAGTTCAAATGCGCTTGAAAAACTCGTCGAATATTATGAGCGACGCGCCGAATTTGAAAAGGAAGCCGCAGTTTTGGAAAAAATACTTGCGCTTGCGCCGGAAGAAGAACGCGCTTTGATTTTTTCGCGGTTGATTGATTTCGCTCAGATTCACGAACTCGAAAAATATCTCGAACCCGAATTTTATCAAAAAGTCGCCGCCAACAACCCGGCAATTTTCCCGATTATTGAGCAGTTAATTGACAAACTCTCGAATGAAAAAAATTACGCGGACGCTTTGAAAATCCTGCGCGGATACAAAAATCAGTTTCCCGAAAAACAAAATATTCTGCTCAAAAAGGAGATAGAAATTTTGCTTTCGATGAAAAATAAAGCGGAGGCGGAAAAGGTTTATCAAGCGGCGTTTGACCCGTTTTGGTCGGACGTAGAAATGGAAAATTATTATTCATTTCTCAAAGATCAAGACCGTTTTCGCGCTTACGGAAGCGAGTTGAAGGAAAAGTTCAAACGTGATGCAACTGATTTTGACACGGCGATTCGGTTGATTCGGTTTCGTAACCACGACGGAGTTTATGATAACGATTCTTCGGCGACGGTGATTTTACAGATCGAAAAAGCACGAAGCGAAAAAAATATTGCGTGGAAACCGGAAGAACTCGTTACCGCCGCGCGGATTTTGCTTGCCGACGGCGAAAGTGATTTGGCTTCGCGGTTTCTTTACACACTTCATTTGCAAAACGCGCTTGCGCCGAAAAGTGAATTGCGGGCGAAGATTTTGTATCAGCTTTTTGAACTGCTTTCCGATTCCAATGAACAGCGTATTTCGTTGACAAGAGGCGATTTGCGGTTTTACGAAGATGTCGGCAAAAGCGATTTGCATCCGGGAATTACGAGCGGAATTTTGTCACTGATTTTTTCCGACAGCGAACCGCAAACGGAACTCGCCGCCAAAGAACAGACGGCGACCAAATTTTTTAATCGCGCCGCCGCTTACCGAATTTTTCTGGCTTATAAAGAAGAATATCCGACTTCGCCCGAACTCGCGCAGATGTATTTGGACATCGTGCGGCTTTACACGGCGACGAAACAAACCGACATTGCCGCCAAAACGCTCGCCGAATTTGAACAGCGTTATGAAAAATCGAGCGATTATCCGCAGGTTGCGCTGAAGTTAGCCGACGCTTTTGCTTCAACCGAACAGCCGGAAAAGGAACGTAAAATTTATCAGCAAATTTTGGACTATTTGGGAAAACAGCGAAAATCGCTCGCGCCGAAAGTTGAAATAAAAGAGTTTGAAGCAGATTCCGACGATTCTTATACTCCGCCGCCCGTCGAAAACGAAAAGCCGAAAATTTCAAATCAAGGCATCGAAATTCCAAGTGAAACCGAGAAGAAAGACGACAATTATTATTACTACGAAAATCAAAATTCTCCGCACGATTATTTGAGCGATAAAAACGACGAAGTAACTTATTCCGACATTTTGAAACGCCTCGTTGAGGCACTTTCTAAAGACAAAAAAACGAAAGAGATTCTCGCGCTTTATTCCAACGAAATCGGCAAATATCCCGATGAGCAATGGCTCTACGAACAGCGTTTGGAATGGCTCGAACAGGCGAACCTTGTTGACGAACAATTAAAAGTTTATCGCGCTGCGATTGATCGTTTTAAGACGCGCGATTGGCAGGACAAATTGGCGCGTTGGTTTTTGCGGCGCAAGAAAAAGCAAGAATTTGCCGAATTTTCTCAAGGTTTGATTGATAAATTAAATGACGACGACGCGCAAAGTTATTTGTTGGAGTTTGTTGACCAAAACATCAGCGGAAGCGATTTTGACGAACAGCTTTATTTGAAACTTTACACGACGGCGCACGAGCGTTTTCCGCATAACATCAATTTTGTCAACGGTTTGTTGAATTTTTACAAAGCGCACAAACGCGAAAACGATTGGCGCAAACTTTCCGCCGAATATTATTTTGAATCGAAGTCAGTGCGCGATATTTTTATCAAAAATCTTGCCGAAAAAGGCGAAATTAGAAATTATTTAAACCAAGCGCGTGAGAAATGCTGTGCCGAAGAAAACTCTTTAGAAACTTTGCCTTACGCGCTTTTTCGCGCGGACGCGGCGGTGCATCTGGCGAATTTTGAAGAAGCGGTTGACGCTTATACGAAGCTCAATGAACTTTATCCACACACAACCGAATTTCAGGAACGGCTTTTAAATTTCAAACGCTCATTCGGTCAGCGCAATCGCGGAAGTTTGGCGGAAGCGGCGAATATCGCCCACGCGCAAGCCGAATTTACGCCTTCCGACGCGGCTTATCGAACGCGAAGCGGCGAACTTCAAGCGGAACTCGGCAATTATAATATTGCGCGGAACGAATGGGAAAAATTGATTCCGACGGCATCCGGTCAGTCGGAAACTTATCTCGACGCGGCGACGGTTTATTGGGATTATTTTCAATATGACGACGCGCTTCGTGTCATAAAAAATCTGCGCGAAAAGATGAACGACGATGCGCTTTACGCTTTTCAGACGGGCGCGATTTTGGAGACTCAACACAAATTGCCCGCCGCTATTAGCGAATATGTTAAGGCTCTGAATTCTGATGAAGATGAAAATTATTCACAGACAAATTCCGCCAAAAATCGTTTGGTGAAACTTGCCGGACGAAAAGAGGAAAATCTGCGGCTGATAAATGCGGCTTTTCAAACCGAACGCGGACGACGCGAAAACGATTCAGATTTAGTTTTAGCTTACGCAAATTTTTTGGAGGAAGCAGAACAAAAATCACA
>JBDTSO010000013.1:0-17396 GCA_039931085.1 Acidobacteriota bacterium
GTCAGATTTTCATCTTTATCGTTTCTTTCCTGAAGTTTGAAAATATAAAATTTGCCCTGCATCGGTGTCGGCAAAATTTGTCCGACGGAAAACTTCGGATCCATCAAAGTAGCGGCAACCTGCGGCGGAAATGTCTGTTTCATTTCATCTTCCGAAATATAACCCAAATCGCCGCCCTGCAATCTGCTCTGATCTTCACTTTTCTCACGCGCTAATGCCGCAAAATCTTTTCCCTGCTTCAATTCATTGATGATTTCGTTGCCCTTTAAAACAGCTTCCTGTTCGTTGGTCGTCGTGTCGCCTTCGCCGTTATTTGTCGGATCAATAACGATTGCCGCCAATTTTACGCCGCGTTTATTAACGAAAGCGTCTTTGTTGCCATTATAAAAGGCTTCGATTTCACTGTCTTTCGGCGGTTCAATTTTTCCGGTAACATTTTCAATCAGCTTTTGAATTGCCAGTTGTTTTTTAATGTTTTCACGCGCCGCCGCTTCGGTTAGCCCTGATTCCTGCATTTCTTTGGCAATCTGGTCAGCAGATTTGCCGCTTGCCGTTTTTTGTTTATTAAACTCAACCGTTACATCTGCGTCTGATGGAATTGCGTTTTCCTTTTCAGCTTTTTGATACAAAACTTCGTTTTGGATTAATGTTTCCAAAACCTGTAGCCGCGCTTTTGCCAATTCCAAAGGTGAAAGTTTTGCTTCCTGTCCCTGTCCCTGCTGTTTTATGACGCGCTCGACATCTTCCAACTTTATTGCTTTACCATTAACGGTAGCGGCGGTTTCGTTCGGGTCAACGCCGTTGGAAGCTGCGGAATTACTTCCCGCGTTATAACTTGAACAACTGGTTAAAACAAATGCGGTAACTGCTAAAAAAGCAATCGAAAAAAACTTGATTTTAGATTTCTGCACTGTGGCTTTTACTCCTTCAAAATTAACTATATCTGTCATTACTTGATTTATTTGTCTTTTATATGTTATAAATCTTGTTTTTGAGTTTATAACAAAACTCTTTCTTCTACCTCGTTATTATATTTGGAGGCTTTTAAAATTATGGCAAAACGATGCGAAATCTGCGGCAAAGGTCCGCAATTTGGAAACAATGTTTCACACGCGAACAACAAAACGCGCCGACGGTTTAATCCGAACCTGCAATCAATCCGAACTCAACGTCCGCAAGGCGGAAATGTTCGGATGAAAGTTTGCACCCGCTGCATTAAAGGCGGCAAGGTTATCAAAGCGGCATAATTACTTTTGAATCACAACCTTGAATTTAGGTTGCCAAACGCGCAATTTTTCGGCGTTTGGGATTTTTCAAATAAGCATAATCATCGAAATCGGTAAACTATATTGATTACGATGATTATGCTTAAAAGATTAAAGAAGAGCGATACACTCTATTTCTACCCGCGCATCTTTCGGCAAACGCGCTGCCTGAACGGTTGCTCTCGCAGGCTTATTTTTATTGAAAAATTCCGCATAAACCTCATTCATTGCCGAAAAATCATTCATATCCGCTAAGAACACGGTTGTCTTAACAACATTATTCAAATCAGTTCCCGCAGCTTCCAAAACCGCACTCAAATTTTTTAATACCTGGTGCGTTTGTTCAGCCACGTCATCCGAAACAAACTCACCTGTTTGCGGATCAATCGGAATCTGCCCCGAACAAAAAACCATATTTTCTGTTTTGACGGCTTGCGAATAAGGTCCAATCGCACCGGGTGCGTTTTCTGTTGTAATAATTTCTTTCACAATTAATATGCCTTTGTTTCTATATTATTCTCTAAGCAAAACGCGAATTTTAACAGATATATCGTGTAATACCAAATTCCAGATTTCAGATTTTACCTTTTAAACAGATTTAAAATTAAGAACTCTCAAGAATTCATTCTTTCGACGGCAATCACGCCCGGAACTTGTTCGACTGAACTTATAACCTTATCAAGTTGTTTTTTGTCAAAAACTTCAATCGTAACCTCAATCAAACCTCGATTATCTTTGGAGATATTCGCCCGCGCATCACGAATTCCCGTTTTTATTTCGGCAATCGCATTGGTAATTCCCGCCAACATTCCGGTTCTGTTTTCCGTCGTTGCCAGAAGGCGAACCGATTGAATATGCTTGGTGTCATTTTTCGCCCACTCAACTTCGACAATGCGATCCCTGTTGACCATTAGTTGTTTGACGTTTTTACAGGCTTTATTATGAACGACAATGCCTTTTCCCAATGAAATATAGCCGATGATGCTTTCACCCGGCAAAGGATTGCAGCAGCGTGCGCGATTCGTCAGAAGATTGTCAATTCCTTTGACGATAATTGCGTCTTCGCTCAAGCCGATAAATTTTTTGACGGCTTTCATTCCGCTTTCGAGGCGGGTTTCTTTTTTCTTTTCCGGGTCTAATTCAGCAAATTTTTCAGAACCTAAAAATTTGGCAAGCACATTGCGCGGCAATGTTTTTCCGTAACCGACCGATGCCAGCAAATCTTCCGGTCTGCCTAAACCGTATTCGTTGGCGATGCGCTTCATTTCTACGTCATTATTTAACAATTTTTTTGTCGAAATGCGAAATTTATCGGCTTCTTTTTCCAGCAGTTTGCGCCCCATTTCGATTGATTCTGTTCTTTGCTGTTCGGAAATCCAGTGTCTAATTCGGTTGCGAGCGCGTGAAGTTACTGCATAATTTAGCCAATCGCGTGAAGGTTTTGAGTTAGGCGTAGTTAAAATCTCAACAACATCGCCGTTTTGGAGTTCGGTTCTGAGCGGAACGATTCGACCTTTTATCTTTGCGCCGGTGCAAGTGTCGCCGACTTCTGAATGAATTGCATAAGCAAAATCCAGTGGCGTTGCGCCGCGCGGGAGTTGAATAACCTTTCCCATCGGCGTAAAAGCATAAACATCCTTTGGATAAAGGTCGAGTTTTAAGGATTCGATAAAGTCTTCCGAATCCTCTGTTTCCTTCGTTGATTCGACTAAAGGCAAAAGTAGTTTTTCAACCGTTTTGCGAAGTTCGTCAAGGCTTTCATCTTCTTCGCGTTTGCCAAGTTTACTTTCCTTATACTTCCAATGCGCCGCGACGCCTTCTTCGGCAATGTGGTGCATTTCCTCGGTTCTGATTTGCACTTCAAACGATTGTCCGTTGTCGCCAATTACTGAAGTATGCAGTGATTGGTATAGATTATCTCTTGGAATTGCGATCCAATCTTTAAATCTTTCCGGCACTGGTGTCCAAATATCGTGAATCACGCTCAACGCAAGATAACAATTTTTTCTCTCATTCGGCGTGATAATCCGCACTGCAATCAAATCATAGACCTGATCAATCGTCAGTTTACGTTTTTTTAATTTTTTCCAAAGAGAAAAAAGACGCTTGACGCGGCTTTGCACCTCAATAAAAGGCACGTCGGCTTCTTTCAGATTCTCAATAATCGTATCCTTTATTTTTTCAAGCGCATCTTCGAGTTCTGGACGGCGAATCTCAACTTCTTCGGAAAGCCTTTTGTATTCTGATGGGTGCAGATTTTGAAATGATAAATCTTCAAGTTCTCCACGAAGTTTTCCCATTCCCAAGCGGTGTGCAATCGGCGCGTAAATATCCAAAGTTTCTTGAGAAATGCGGGCGCGTTTTTCAGGTTTCAAAAATTGCATCGTCCGCATATTGTGAAGCCGGTCGGCAAGTTTGATCAAAACGACGCGGACATCCGTAATCATCGCCAGAACCATCTTTCGTACGTTTTCCGCTTGCTGTTTTTCTTTGGAAAGATTGCTGATATGCGCGATTTTGGTCAAACCATCTACAAGTTTTGTAATTTCTTCGCCAAAATATTCTTTGATCGTGTCGAGATCAACCAAAGTGTCTTCGACAACATCGTGAAGGAGTCCGGTGGAAACACTTACTTCATCAAGTCGCATTTCCGCCAGAATTTCTGCAACTTCCAAGGGATGAATAAGATAAGGTTCGCCGGATGCGCGTTTTTGTCCTTTATGATGTAAGGCGGAAAAAAGATATGCCCGCCGAATCAAATCAATATTAGATTCGGGACGGTTATTTTCTACTTTTTCGATTATATCTTCAATCCGAATCATAAACAGTTATCAAGTTTTGATGACCGATAATCGTTGACTGTTGACTGAAAAAGGTGATACTCAATTCTTTAATCATAATTGAGTATCACCTTTGTTAAAAGTTAAAATGAAAATTCTACTTTTCCTTGTTAGCGGCTTCTTCTTCCGCTTTCTTTTTCGCTTCCGCTTCGTCGGCTATGCGTTTCTTTTCTGCGGAAAGTTCCGTAAATCTATTTTTAGCCTCTTCAGCCTTGGCTTTTAATTCTTCTTTTAGCTGACTGTTACCTTCCATTTCGGCAACACGCCCTTGCTGCACTAAGAAGTTAGCTTTGTATGACCACGCCGAATCGCTGTTCGGATCAAGTGCAACGGCTTTATCTATTAAATCAGTTCCTTCTTGAACGCACTTTTGTAATGTCGCGTATTCCTCAGGGTTTTCAGGTTTAACAAATTCAAAAACCTGTTTTCCGTCTTTTGTAACTGTTTTCTTGACCGGCTCGACATCGCTAATATCGTTAGCACAGCTATATTTTTTTGCCGCTAAAGATGTATAGGCTTCCGCACGCTGTTCTTTCGGAATTTGTTCATTGTTTGCGCGTTCTGTTGTCCAAGCAAGTGCTTCATCATTTCTTCCAAGATTTTCCAAAAGATTGGCAATTGCTTTAAATGAACTCTGATCATTCGGATCCTCCGTCAAAACTTTTTTATATTCCTGAATTGCCGCCTCAGCTGTCGGGGTTACTGAACGATTGGCTATATATTCGGAATGTAAAGTTCTGGCTAAAAATAATTGTGCTGTTTTGCCTTCGATACTGCTTCCTTCAGGCTCACGAGCGATGGCATCACGAAAAAGTTGTTCGGCTTCCTTAAATTTCCTATTTTTATAGGCTTTTCCGCCATCAACTAAATTCTTCCTCGCAATTATACGACTGTAATAAGAGCAATTTGCTCCGATTAATACTGTAAATAAAATTAAGACTAATATCCCTAAACGAGAAAATCTCATTTTTTTCGACTCCATTTAACGCTTATAGAAGCAGAAACTAAAAAACCGGTATTAAGTTTCCGCACATCGTATAAGCTAAGATTATTGTGCTAAATCATCAATTTGCAGACCTATTGGCTGCGCCCCTGCTTGTTTAACCGCATCTATCACTGAAACCACATCTCCGTATTTAACTGAGCGCGGCGATTTTATGAAAATGGTTTTTTCAACTTCATTAGTTCCCTCACGAAACACTCCGTTGTTCTCTCTGTCTTTAAAAATCTCTTTCAATCTGTTCGTTAAAGCACTCGGATCCGAAACATCTCCGAAAGGTTCATTATTCAAGGTCAACTTCATGTCAGCCTTATTGACAGCCACTACTAAAGTTAGCGGATTAGGTTTTGCATTTTGCTGTTGATCCGGTTTGGGTTCTGCCGGTACTTTTGCCTCGAAACGACTGGGTTTTAAGGGCGAAATGACCATAAAGATAATCAAAAGCACCAACAAAACGTCAATTAGCGGTGTTACATTGATATTAGGTGAAGCTCCTCCAGAGCCACCTCCTGACATTCCCATAATTTTACTCCTGCTTATGAAGCTAAAAAATTAATTAGCAAAGAAAATTATTTTTCTTTTGCATCGCCTTTTTTCCTATCGGCGACCAGCCCGATTTTATCAATATCCTGCTTTCGAATGGTATCAATCGCTTCGACTACTTTACCGTAATCAACCTCGACACCACTTTTGATATAAACAATTCGCTTATCGGGAGTCTTATTCTCCATCAATCGCTTGATTTTATCTCCCAACTCAGTTAATGGATATTGATCTTTCCCGATATAAAAGCTGCTGTTATCGGGAATTGCCACAATCACTGAAGTATCCTTTGCAATATCAGCATCTTCTTCAGGACTAATCATATTTTTTGGAAGATTCACCGAAACTCCCTGTTGAAGCAGCGGCGTAACGATCATAAAAATAATCAGTAGTACCAACATAACATCAACCATAGGCGTTACATTGATTTCTGAATTATATTCGTCGGCTCCGCCAACTTGCATTGCCATAGATAATTTCCCCCTATTAAAGAATTAACTGTTTAATTGTTTTGTACGTTGTTTGATAAAGTAATCAACTAATTCCGAAGCCGAATTTTCCATTTCCACTCCAAAGCTCGTAACCTTATTTGTGAAATAGTTGAATATCCATACTGCCGGAACAGCTACCGCGATACCAAAAGCGGTCGCTACCAATGCTTCTGCGATAGAACCGCCAACCGCACCGATACCGGCTGTTTCATTTGTTCTCAACGCATTGAAAGCACCGATAATTCCAACCACGGTTCCGAATAAACCAACAAAAGGAGCTGTTGAACCAACCGTTGCCAAACCGGATAAACCACGTTTTAGTTCAGCCGTTTTAACAGCAATCGCACGTTGTAAAGCACGTTTCGAAGCTTCCATTTCCTCACCCGATATCTCAGTATTACCTTGATGAGCGGCGAATTCCTTCAAACCCGATGAAACGACCATTGCCAAATGCGAATCTTTATGTTTATCGCTAATGTTAATAGCTTCATCAATATTGTTGTTTTTCAACGCCTGCGCTACTTTCGGAGCATATTGACGGGATTGTTGTTTGGCTTTGCTGTAGGTCAGATAACGCTCGATTCCGACCGCAATCATATAAACCGACATCAGCAAAAGCGTTCCGATAACGAACCAACCCGGTATCGTCAAACTTTGTGCAATTTCATATATACCGAATGAAGGTGCCGCTTCGTTTGCGAATAGAAACAAAAAGCCCAGAACCTTAGTTACTAAAAGGCTGCCTAAAAAAGTCATGATTTTTCCTCCAAAGAAATCAAAATTTATTTATTAATTATTGCGTTTATTATTTAGGAGAAATGATTCCCCATTTCTCCTAAATAGTCAAGTTCTGTTATTGAGTAAAGTTATAAATAATTACCCCGGTAACTTTAACAGGCTGACCTGAAAGTTCAGTAGGAGTAAATTTAGACGCTCTTGCCGCGCTCACTGCCGCGGCTCTTAACAAAGGATGTCCGCTAACAGCACTTGCTGAAATGACATTGCCTTGTTCGTCAATTGTTACCTGCACATTTACAGCACCACTGGCACGAACGGCTCTAGCGGCTGCCGGATAAGGAGGTTGTACCAAATTTCTCGCCTTACCGTTTATTACGCCGCCCGAAATGGTTTTCGGTACGGGCTTCGGTGTCGGTTTTGGGGCGGGCGGCGGCGGCGGCGGCGGCGCTTCATTTCCTCCACCGATGTTGCCGGTAGTATCTGATCCATTACCGCCGAGTCCTTTACCGCTCGTTTCAACAGGACCTTTATATGAAGGCGGTGGCGCATTTTCAGCGTTGTAGTTCGTTTTACCTAAAGCTGTATATTTATTCGGGTCGCGGGGCGGAACCGTGTTTTTCTCTGTGCTGACCTTATCCGGCGGAGCGACCGGCGACTCATCCGCTCTTTGAATAATTTCTGTGCGAACATCTACATCCGGCGCATTGGTTTTCACCTTTTCAGGCAGCGGCTTATCAGGCTCCGGCGGCGGCGGCGCTTCTTCGGCAATTTGAACCGGCGCAACCAAGGTTGAAAGCTCCAAATCCCCGGCTCCAAGTCCATAGTCCAAAGCAAAAAGACTGTATACCCAACCGCTCAGTAAAATTGCTATCAAAATGACAAAAGTAGTCAGCAAAAAACCACTTTTTCTCGTATTTTCCCGCGAATTACTTTTCGATTCAACTAATTGATCTAACATTTTATTTTCCTCCCTGTTTTCCGGTGCCAATTTAGGTCAAGGGTTACAAAACCTCTATTATGCCTACAATGACATAAATTGAAATTAAGTTATAACCGTCAATTTTTTTTATAACGATTAAGCTCAAAAACTAATCAACTTTAATAAACTTCTAATTTTATAAGTGCGGAATTTGTCGGAATTTTGCCGGTCATACTAACAAAACTCTACAACTGCAACCGCCTCAATTTCAAAAAAGAAAAAAAAGCAGAATAGAAATTATTTAATTGACCAGCAACGACTTGAAGTCTAATGCGTAATTCTTAGAAAGTCAAGAAAAGTCTTCTCAATTTCCAAAAAAACTTTCAAATTTTGTTTGGGTACTATTAATTCAGCAACTAAATCAATAAAAATCAATAAAATGCTTGATTTAAGCGTCCGTTCGATTATCTTGCAATTGGTCTCCGAGTTACGGAACGGCGCGAAGCAGAAGCCAATTTGTCTGTTTTATTAGTTTCCGTCTGCTTCATTTTAGCCGCACCGAGTTTATCTTGCCACCAAATCGCAATCGGACTGGCAATCGCAATCGTCGAATAAGTTCCCAAAATTATGCCGACAAGCAATGCCAGCGAAAAACTTCTTAAAACTTCGCCGCCGAATATGACGAGCGCAAGAACAGACAGCAAAACCAAACCCGCAGTAATCACCGTCCGCGACAGCGTTTGATTAATTGAATCGTTTGTAATTTTAAAAAGTGAATCTGTTCGGTTGAGAGGCAAATTCTCTCGAATGCGGTCGAAAATAACAATTGAATCGTTAACCGAAAAACCGACAATGGTTAAAATCGCGGCGATAACAGTCAGATTTATTTCCCACTGCAATATTGAAAAGAACGCCAAAACCATTAGAACATCGTGGAATACGGCAATAACCGCACCAGCCGCGTATGTCCAGTCATATCGAAAAGCGATGAATAATAAAATTCCGACTAAACCCAGAAGAGTAGCGGCAACGGCTTGATTTCTAAGCTGAGAACCGGCAACTGCGCCCACCGAATCAGTTCCGATAATTTTATAAGCGGCGTCGGGCGCGTCAACCAAAGCCTGATCGCTCGCAGCCTCTTTTCCGAAAGTATCAAGCGCGGTTTTCACCGTTTGACGACCCTGTTGCACCTGTGCGGTTTTTTCCTGTTCGTTATTTACGGAATCAGTAGGTGTTTGCACATTTTCCGTATTTTCAATCAACGGAATTTTTATTAAAACCTCGTCCGGTTTGTCGGTTGAAGCCTGAATAACCGGATCACCGACTCCGGCTTTATTCAACGCTGCGCGAATTTCGTCGTCCGATGGTTTTTGTTTGAATTTTGCCGTTACAACAGTTCCGCCCTTAAAATCTACGCCGAGATTAAAAGCCTCAGTTCCGCCGGGCGTGTATTGACGACCGATTGCCGAAGCAAGCCCCGCTAACATAATAAAAATAGAAAATGCGATAAAAATCTGCCGTTTTCCAAGCCAGTCAATATGAATATTCTGAAATAAATTAAACATCTTTTATTAGTCGTGAGTCGTGAATCGTGAATCGTGAATCAAAAGATTATTTCTCTCGACACACGATTCACGACTCACGACTATTTTAAATACTGAGTTTCTCCATTCTCGGATTTCGATTCAGAAGCCATTTGAAAATGGTGCGTGATACAAAAACTGCCGTGAACAAGTTAATTAATAATCCGAGAATCAGCGTAACGGCAAATCCTTTGATCGGACCCGAACCATATAAATAAAGAATAGTTGACGAAAGAATAGTCGTAATGTGCGTGTCAATGATTGTTACAAAGGCGCGGTCAAAACCAATGCTGATAGATTCGGGAACTGAAAAACCGAGACGCAGTTCTTCGCGGATACGTTCAAATATCAGCACGTTTGAATCAACCGCCATTCCGATTCCGAGAATCAGACCGGCGATTCCGGGCAGTGTCAGCGTCGAACCGAAAACAACCAGTGCCGCAATTGTTAAAAGCATATTCAAAATCAAAGCGATTACGGCATTTACGCCGGAACCACGATAATAAAACAGCATAAACACAATAACCAAAGCCAAACCGCCGAGCGAGGCTTCGACACCGGCGCGGATTGAATCTGCGCCTAAGCTCGGTCCGACCGTGCGTTCTTCCTGATATTCAATGTCCGCTGGAAGTGCGCCCGATTTTAAAGTCAACGCCAAATCTTCGGCGGTTTGTTTGGTAAAACGACCTGAAATTTCGCCTGAATCGAAAATTTGCGATTTGATATAAGCGGCGGATTTTACTTCGTCATTTAAGACAACACCCATATAGTTGCCGATATTTTTCCCCGTCCAATCGCCGAATTTCTGTGCTCCGCTCGGTTTGAAGGAAAACGAAATCTGATAATCACCGCCGCCTCTGCCCTGAACCGCTGCCGCGTCGCGCAATTCGCTGCCGTCAACTACCGCCGGAGTTTCGACAACTACAAATTTTTTGGGTTTTTCCTGCGGATTTTGCGGATTCACAGGTGTTTCATCGCGGTCGGCATATGGATAAACTTTACGATTCTGTGCGCCGGCGATTGACTGTTTGGCGGCTTCTTCCGTGGGATATGTCTGCACGGGCGCGGGACTCGGCGGCGTTACAATTTTCATCAATTCCAGCCGCGAAGTTTCTCCAACCAACGTCTTGACGCGCTCAGGGTTTTCGACTCCGGGCATTTGCAGAAGAATCTGTCCCGAATCCGCTTTTCCCTGTCGCTGCAAAGTCGGCTCTTTGACACCGTAAGCGTTGATGCGGCTTTCAATAATTTTCAAAGCCTGATCAGTCGCCTGTTCCTTCAATTTGGACTGTGCCTGCAAAGGTAAAGTCCATATAATGCTGCTTCCGTTGTTACTTTCACTCCAAATATTCGGATCAAAAATTCCTTTCTTTTTTACCTCTTCAATTATTTCCTGCGTTTTTGAAGCGTCTGAAACATTCAGCGTAACCTGATAGTCTTTATTTTCCGTAACCGCAGATGCTTCTCCAACCGGCAGTTGAGCATCTTGCGCGGTTTTCAGAGCGGCATCTCTACTGTCTTCGGTTAATTTCTTTAGATACTCTTCGGTCTTAACGCGCATTACCAAATGCGAACCGCCTTTCAAGTCTAAGCCGAGATTAATATTATGAGCAAGATTTTCCTTAACGCCCGACCACGTAAAATCATTCGCCGTAATCGAACCGCGCGGTCCGAAAACAAGGTAAATTCCAATTAAGGTAATTACAATAATAATTGCCGTTCTAATCAATAAACTGTTATTTCTCATTGTTATTTCTCAGTAGTTTAACAATTATCGGTCAGGTCTTTTTGACAACCGTTCCCGACTGCCGACTACTGTTTCTCAGCTTCAGGTCTTCTGCCGACGACCGCGCTTTTCGCAATTTCTATAAAGGATTTGTCCGCGCTTTGCACAATAAAACTTGTATCTCTGACTTCTTTGATTCTGCCGATTACGCCGCCGTTGGTTACAACTTCGTCATTAATTTTCAGTTCGGCAATCATATTTTTGACTTCCTGAGCCTGCTTTTTCTGCGGCATTATGACCAGAAAGTAAAAAATTCCGAAAATAAAAACAAATGGCAAAAGCGTCCAAATCAAACTGCCGCCGCCTTGAAAAAGTAAGAAAGTTATATTCATTGTTTGTAACACAGACCGAAAAATAGCAATTATGACAAAGTAATGCCAATTTATCAAAGTAAGTTGATTTAATTACTTAATTTTCAATAATTATTTTTGGAGTTTTACGATTCTGATAACGTCTGCGTGTCCATTATTCCTAATTGTTACTCATTTGATTCAAAAAATCATATCGAAAATCGCCGAATTTACCAAGTTTGATAGAATCTCTCACCTTTCGCATCGTGTCAAGGTAGAATGCCAAATTATGATGAGAAATTAAAATTGCCGCGAGCATTTCGCCGGTTTGATAAAGATGTCGAAGATACGCTCTCGAATATCTTCGGCAAACCGAACACGAACAATCAAAATCCAATGGTTCTGTATCTTTGGCAAATTTTGCATTTCTGATATTTAATTTCCCATGTGAAGTAAAAGCCGCCCCGGTTCTTCCGTTGCGCGTCGGCATTACGCAGTCGAACATATCAACGCCGCGATAAACCGCTTCGACTAAATCTTCCGGCGTTCCAACACCCATTAAATATCGCGGCGCGTCTTTCGGCATCTGCGGAGCGAGAAATTCCAAAACTTCATACATCACGGATTTTTCTTCGCCGACGCTCAAACCGCCAATCGCATAACCGTCAAAACCGATTTCCACCGTTTTTTCCAAACTTTCACGTCTTAAACCGAGATGTCCCGCGCCTTGGATAATTCCGAATAATGCTTGTTTTCCGCTCAGATTTTCAGCTTCTAAAAATCCCGTGTCCGCTTGTTCATTTTGTAAATCATTAAAGCGATTTTTTGAGCGCAAAGCCCAACGCGCCGTCATTTCCAGACTTTTTCGCGTAACTTCTATTTCGGCATTTCCGGGAGCGCATTCGTCAAAAACCATCACGATTTCCGAACCTAACGCAGCTTGAATTTCCATTGAAACTTCGGGCGATAGAAACATTTTCGTTCCGTCAACGTGAGAACGAAATTCAACACCTTCTTCGGTCAGTTTTCGCAAATCGGAAAGTGAAAAAACCTGAAAACCACCCGAATCCGTCAATAGCGAGCGATTCCAAGTCGAAAATTTATGAAGTCCGCCAAGCTGCCGGATAATTTCCACGCCCGGACGAATCCACAAATGATAAGTATTTCCGAGAATTATCCGCGCGTCGAGTTCATTTTCAAGATATTCGTAACGCACACCTTTGACCGTTCCTTGCGTTCCGACAGGCATAAAAACAGGCGTTTCAATAGTCGAACGCCTCGTTCTTAAAATTCCCGTTCGCGCTTCGCCGTCCTGCGCGGTTACTTTCCAATCAATCGGTTTCATAAAATAAGTCCAAAGTTCAAAGTCAATCGGATAATTTTATTTTCAAGACTTTCGACTTTCGACTTTCGACTTTCGACTTTTCCCCAACAGCGTCCAGATTTGATCTGCGCCGACCGCAACTTCCGAGATTATTTTTCCTTCCTCATTCACCAAAACTGCCGACGGTGTTCCTTCCATTCCGAATTCTTTGGAAATTGCGTGTTCCTTTTCCAGCAAAATTGTCGAATTTAAATCCAAGGCTTTGTGCGGCTCGGCTTCACCTTCGGAAATTAAAAGCAAATCGGGATCATCTACGCCCTTCGTTTTGTCCCATTCGCGCAGTTCGTCCAACATTTGCTGACAAAAACCGCACGTTGTACTCCAATAAGTTACCAGCGTTTTTTTGCCGAGCAAATCTCGTGATGAAATATTTTTATTTGATAAATCAGGCAAAACAAATTCGGGCAAAGTGCTGCCTAATTGTGATTTAGCCGAACCGTTTCCATTAGTTGGCGCAATCAGCAACAGTTTTGATTGGTCAATTTCGGCTTTTATATTTTCAACCAATTTACGAATCGCTTCATCTCCGACAGCAAGACGACTGGCAATATTCCCTTCGGAATTTATCAAAACCGCCGTCGGTGTCCATTGTGCGCCGAAAAGTTCCGAAATTTCTTTGTCTTTTTGCAGAAGTATTTGTTTGAGCGAAGTTCCCGAAAATTTTTCAAGATTTTCTTTGACCTTACCGCTGCTGATAAAGACAAAATTTAATTTGCCTTTTAATTCGTCCTGCCACGTTTCAATTTCCGGCAGCAGAGCCGCGCACGGACTACAATTCGGACCGACGAACAACATTAAAATCGGCTTTTTAGATGTTAAAATTTGTCCGAACGAAACTTGCTTTCCGTTTATATCGGGCAATTCAAAATTGGGCGCGGGCGTTCCGATTATCAACCCTTCTTGTGGCTGTGAAACATCTTCACGTTTGGTCGCGCCGCCTTCAAACGATGTTAATTCCAAAATTTCGATGCGCCGCATAATCTGCGTTTGCTGGTCTGAAATTACCTTTAAAAAATAGACGGCGGTTGCAAGCAGTCCGACAGTTGCTAAACTTAAAATAAGCGACATTCCGTTTCCTTCCGTTGAGTTATTTGATGAATCTAAAAGACTTAATCCCTGATTTTGACTTCCCTGCACGATGAGGAAAAATGAGAGTATCGCAAATATCGCGTTGCGAATCAAACTCTTTGCCGAAACCGGTTCGCTGTGAATCTGTCCGAAACAATGACAATCGGGCGCGTTTCCCTGCGCCATTTGCCAGATCATTCCGCCGATAAATATCAAAAGCAGCAAAAACCCGCCGATTGCGCCGAACCAAGCCGTTGCGACGGGCAAAAGCAAAACAGCGATAATAAGTTCCGCAATCGGCAAAGCAACCGCGAACGATTTTGCCAGATTATTCGGCACGCCGAAATCTTTCACCGCTTTTTCCGAACCTTCAAGGTCGAGCAATTTCCCGATTCCGGCAAGCGCGAAAATCGCCGCTAGAAAAATTCTGATTAATAACAAAAGAATTTCCATAAAACAAATGATTTTATATTTACAGTGTTTTTGTCAAAAGCCCGAATTCAAAACCGACTTCTTCAATTTCGGCGCGGCTGAGAATTTCGCCCTCTTCCGCGCGTTCTTTAAGTTTGAAAATAAGTGCTGCTTCGTCTGTTTTTTGCGTAAAGTTGAGCCGGTTTTTAGCGACCGGATATTCGAGAATTTCCGACATTATTTCCGCCGTCGCCTGATGACCGATTGCCGAAATTATTTCTTTATTTGCGTCTTGATACTTTTGAACCAATTCTTTCGCTTCATCGAAACTCAAAAGTTCAAAACGAAAAGTGCCGTAATCGGTCAAAATGCTGGCGTTAAATAAAATTAAGCGTTTCATATATTTATTGGAAAGCTATTTTTTCTTTTTAATTTTATGTTTTTCCTTCAAACGAAGCGGCGTGGCGAAAAATTCAAACTCTTCGCGCAGACGATTTTCGATATATCGCAAATACGAAAAATGCAAATCGGCTTTTCCGCCGCCCGATGTAAAAATAACAAACATCGGCGGACGCAAACCGGCTTGCGTCATATATTGTACTTTCAGACGCGAAACTCCGCCTTTGACTGGCGAAGGTGTGCCGCCGCCTTTCGGCTGTGAAATTTGTTCTTCAAAAAATTTGTTGAGTTTTGATGTCGGAACGCGCAGATTTCTGGCTTCGTTTGCCTTGATGACGAGCGGCAAAATTTTCTGCACGCGCTGTCCGGTCAAAGCCGAAATCATAATCACGGGCGACCAGTCGAGAAACTTCATATTGCGGCGCAATTCGCGTTCAAATTCATAAATCGTATTCGTTTCTTTTTCTTCGAGCGCGTCCCATTTGTTGACGGCAATAATCACCGAACAGCCCGATTCGACGGCATAACCCGCAATATTTGCATCGAGATTTGTCACGCCTTCGACGGCATCAATCATCATAATCACTACATCGGCGCGTTCCAAAGCCTTTCGCGCCATTATGACGGATAGTTTTTCCGCCATTTCAACCGTTTTACCTTTGCGCCGAATTCCAGCCGTGTCAATCAACGTAAATTTTTGCCCGTCAACCGTCAATTCCGTATCAATCGCGTCGCGCGTCGTTCCGGCAATCGGCGAAACAATCACTCTTTCTTCGCCGAGAATTTTGTTGAGCAGCGAAGATTTGCCGACATTCGGGCGACCAATTATCGCAAGCTTTATATCTTCCTGTTTTTCTTCTTCGACTTCTTCTTCAAAATCCAAAACCTCAAAAATCTGATCCAAAAGATTGCCGACACCATTGCCGTTTTCGGCGGAAACAGGTTCGAGTTCAAAACCGAACAGATAAAATTCTCCGGCTTCTTCCTCGATTTTTTTCGATTCGGCTTTGTTCGCCGCGATAAAAATCGGCTTGCCGATATTTCGCAGATAGACCGAAATTTCTTCATCGAGCGGAGTAACTCCGGCGCGTGAATCAACTACCCAAATAATCGCTTGCGCTTGCTCAATCGCGTGTCCAGCTTGTTTAAAAATATTTGCCGGAATAATCGCTTCATCGTCCGGAACGATTCCGCCGGTGTCAACGAGCGCGAAGTTTTTCCCGTTCCATTCGACCTCACTGTAAATCCTGTCGCGCGTAATTCCCGGCTGATCGCCGACGATTGATTTGCGCGAACCCGTCAAACGATTGAAAAGCGTTGATTTTCCGACATTCGGACGACCAATAATGGCGACTAAAGGTAGATTCATTTTTGTATAATTCAGTTTTTTACTATCTCGAATGAAAACTTATTGTGGCACAAATCATTTCCAAAGTGCTAAACTTAGATACAAAAAACGACTAAGGGAAGGAAAAATATGACAAGAACATCTGATTCGACAATGATTTATCGTGATTTAGGAATCACGGGCGAAATGGTCTCGGCAATTGGTTTGGGCGGCTGGCATCTCAGTTTGAAAAGTGTCAGCGAAAAATTAGCAATTCAAATCGTCCGCGAAGCGATTGATCGCGGCATCAATTTTATGGATAATTGCTGGGATTATCAGGAAGGCGAAAGTGAACGGCGAATGGGCAAAGCGTTAAAAGACGGTTATCGTGAAAAGGTTTTTTGATGACAAAAATTGACAGGCGCACCAAAAAGATTGCGGCAACACAATTGGACGAATCGCTTAAAAGATTAAAAGTTGACTGCATAGATTTGGTTCAGTTTCACGAAATACTGCGATTTGAAGACCCGAATAGAATTTTCGCGGAAGGAGGCGCAATTGAAGCGATTACGGACGCGAAAAAAGCCGGGAAAATTCGTTTTATCGGTTTCACCGGACACAAAGACCCGCGTATTCATCTTTATATGCTCGAAGTCGCCAAATAGCACGATTTCAAATTCGACGCGGCTCAAATGCCGATAAATGTGATGGACGCTCATTTTAGAAGTTTTTCAAAACTCGTCGCTCCCGAATTAGTCAAAGAAAATATCGGCGTTCTGGCGATGAAAACAATGGCGAACGGAATTTTATTAAAATCGAAAACCGTTACGCCGATTGAATGTCTGCATTACGCGCTGAATCTGCCGACCTCCGTTGTTATCACTGGAATTGACAATATGAAAATTCTCGATCAGGCATTTGAAGCGGTCGAAACATTTAAACCGTTGACGAAAAAAGAAGAATTGAATTTGATTGCCAAAACAAAAGATGCCGCCTCGAAGGGTGAATTTGAACCGTTTAAAACCACTTCGATTTTCGACGGCACGGCGCAAAATCCCGATTGGCTCGGCGATGAACCGAAAAGAGTGCAAAATTTGATGCCGCAATAATCTGCTCGTTGTGTTGTTTGACGTTTTGAGTTCAAACTTTAGTTTGTCTTTTCGCCAGCGAAGCGCGGCGAAAAACACGCTGAAGCGCGAACTCAGAACTTTCGGCGAATATTATTGAATTTAGATAGTAGAGTAAGGAAGTAATTTTCTCCAAAAATTCGACAGTTAATAGTCCCAGTTGTTTATAAAATATGCCTTTCGTTTTCTCGCGTCTTTTTTTTATTTTGCTGGCAATCGGTTTCG
>JBDTSO010000014.1:0-17336 GCA_039931085.1 Acidobacteriota bacterium
CTGAAAAACGGCGGGCATATTGTCAATCTGACCGTGACAGGTCGAACAGCCGACACCTTTGGCAATGTGAATGCTGTGATTGAAATAAGCAAATTCCGGTAAATCGTGAACCCGTTCCCATTCAATCGGCTTACCCGTTCGATAACTTTCCCGAATCGGCTCAAGATAAGGCGCATCCGACCAAAGCTGACTGTGGCAGTTCATACAAGTCTGCGTCGGCGGAATGCCTGCCGAATAAGAAGTTTCAACCGACGTATGACAATAACGGCAGTCAATGCCGTCGTCGCCGACGTGATGTTTGTGACTGAACTGCACGGGCTGCTGTTTCTCGTCATATCTGCCGGTCAAATAAGAAGACCGCGCGATTTGTGTATAGACGAAAAAAGCAACACCTCCGAGCAGTATTGCCACGACGATACTTATTTTCGCAACATTATTTGCTCCGCGATGAAATATCTGTGCCATTTTTATCCTATTATAAAATTCACGACTTACCGAAATTTATAGTTTTCCGAGTCCCGGATTTACTGAAATCCAAGTAATATAAGAAAAATTCAACTATTAAATGTTAAGACCCGATCTGCAAAATCTATTTTTGATTTTACAGAATCTTGTAGATTCCGCAAATTCTATATCAAAAATAAATCCTTTCCAGACTTTGTGCAAGTTTTCACTAAATAAGTTTAACTCATAAACTAGATTAAACTTTCCAATCTTTGAAACATTACGCTTCGACTGAAAGAAGCGCAGCTCCAATAGCGGAGGCAACTTCGCCGAGTTCACCTTCGACAATTTGGGTTGTCTTAAACGACGGAGTAAAAGCAAGTTTGTCGGCGCGGCGAATTATTGCGTCTAAGACCAGATGTTCAGCTTGCATAATTTCGCCGCCGATAACAATTTTTTCGACATTAAGCAAATTTATCACTCCGGCAAGTGCCGTCCCAACGTAAATTCCTGTTCTTTCAAGCATCATTCGGGCAAAATCATCTTTATTTTGCGCCGCCCGCACAATGTCCGACAAGTTTATTTCCTGCTCGTCAAATTTGCTCAACGAAGAGGTTTGGTCTTGGTGAAAACGGTTTCTGGTACGCCGAACGATATTAGCTGATGAAGCGACATCTTCGAGTTTTCTTCCTTCGGCATTGATGGCTAAATGTCCTAATTCACCGGCAAAACCGGACGCACCGCGCCATATTTTACCGTCAAAAATAAATGCGCCGCCAACGCCCGTGCCGAGCGTCGCGTAAAACATACTTTGTGAACCGCGCCCCGCACCAACCATAAATTCACCGTAAGCGGCGGCATTGGCATCATTTTCAATCGTAATTTTTAGTTTGGTAACGGTTTCGAGTTCGGTTACAAAGTCAATTTGCTCGTGTTCGGGAATAAAGGTCGAAAAAGCGATTCTTTTTGTCTGCGCGTGAACGAGTCCCGGCACGGCGATTCCAATATTTTCAAAATCGCCGAACCGATTTTTCAGTTCACTAATAAAACCGACAAGCTGCTCAAGAGTTCCATATTTTTCAACAGTTGCAGCCTTGTAATCATTCCTCAAAGCTCCGCTTCCGTTCACACAAACAGCTTTCAGCGCAGAGTTGGAAATTTCAACACCGACAAGTTTTTCCGTATTCGCAGTGCTTTCGCTCATCACATTTTGGAACTTTGATTTATTGTTATTCAGCTTTGAAACTAACGCGATTTTAGACATTCAACTTAAAAGTGTCAAACAAGGCTTTATTTAATTTAATTTGCATCTTTAAGGCAGCAATATAATTAAAAGAAAAGTGTATTAGACCTTATTTTAATCTTGCGCCGATTTCCACATCTTCTAAAAAAGTGGCAATCGCCGGAACATCATCGCTATTCTCCAAACTTGCGGCGCAAATCATTCCCTGCGATTCGAGTCCGCGCATTTTTCGTGGTTTCAAATTAGCGACGACGACAACTTTGCGCCCAATGAGCGTTTCCGGTTCGTAGTATTCGGCTAAACCGGCGAGAATTTGGCGCGGTTTTTCTTCGCCCAAATCTATTTCAAAACGAAGGAGTTTATCGGCTTTCGGAATGCGTTCGGCGACCTTTATTTCGCCGACGCGCAGTTCGACTTTGAGAAAATCGTCAATCGTGATGTAGTTTTCTTCGGTGGTTTGTTCATCGGTTGATTTTGCCGCCTCGTCGGGCGCGAGTTTGTTCGCCGCGTCAACAGCGGCGGGCGCGACTGATGAGCCTTTTGTTAAATCTGCGTTATTATTTTTCTCTTCGTTTTCAGTTTTTAAGTTTTCGTTTTCCATTATTTTATCCTTAATGTCCTTTAAGATTTTTGATTTATCAAGGCGCGGAAAAACGGCTTGTGTTTCACCGATGCGCGTTCCTGTTTTTAATTCTCCGTATGTTAAATTTTCAGGATTTATTGTTGCAATGTCTTGGTTCAAACCGATTTGCGCGTATATTTTTTCAGCCGATTCGGGCATCACCGGATAAAGCAAAACACACAACCAGCGCAGAGTTTCGACGGCGCGATATAAAACGGCGTTCAAAATTTCAGCGTTTTTGTCATCTTTGACAAGTTCCCACGGTTTCGCATCGGAAATCATTTTGTCAATCCGCGCAATCACCTGCCAAATCGTTTCTAAACCTTGCGAAAATTCGTAGTTATCAAAACGCCTCACAAATTCATTTCGCGCATTTTCCAAAACCGACACTAATTCTTGTTCATCGGCGTTGATTCCGGCTCGTTTTGCTAAAAGATAATTGGACTCCTGAATTTTCCCGCTCGGAATTTCGCCGTTACGATATTTCGTAATCATCGAAAGCGTGCGCGACGAAAGATTGCCTAAACCGCTCGCTAAATCAGCATTGGCGCGGTCAATCAGATTTTCGTAACCAAATTTTCCGTCCTGCCCGAAAACCATTTCGCGCAACACAAAATAACGAATCGCGTCCGTTTGAAAATGTTTATGCAAAACGTCAAGTTCAACCGCGTTTCCCAAAGTTTTGCCCATTTTGCGCCCGTCCGCGTCGAGCCACATTCCGTGTGCATAAACTGTTTTCGGCAATTCGAGATTCGCCGCCTTCAAAAATGAAAACCAGTAAACCGTGTGAAAACGCAAAATATCTTTGCCGACCAGATGCGTTACATTTTGCCAATACTTTTCAAAACCGACATTCTCGCGTTCTTCATTGCCGTAACCGATTGCCGTTATGTAATTTGAAAGCGCGTCGAGCCAAACATACATTACGTGATTTTCATCGTTGGGAACGGGAATTCCCCAACTGACCGATTTTTTTTCACGCGAAATCGAAAGGTCTTGCAAACCGCTTTTGATAAACGACAAAACTTCATTTCGGCGTGTTTCCGGCTGCACCAAATTCGCGTCATTTTCAATATTTTCAATCAAAAATTTGTCGTAATCCGAAAGCCGAAAAAAATAACTTTCTTCGGAAACTTTATCCAACGGACGTTCGTGAATCAGACAGCGCGGTACATCTTCGCCGTCGCGCAATTCATATTCGGTTTCTGTCTTAAATTCGGCGCAATTCGGACAAAACCACGCTTCATAAAAGCCTTTGTAAATATTTTCGTTGCCTTTCGGAGTTTTGTTTTTCGCAATCTCGCGCCACAAATTCTGCACCGCTTCATAATGAAACGGTTCAGTCGTCCGCATAAAAATATCGTAGTCGGTTAAACCGAAATCGGCGAACATTTTTTTCATTTCCGTCGAAATATAATCAACATATTCTTTCGGCGTTTGCCCGTTTTTTTCGGCAACGCGCTGAATATTTACACCGTGTTCGTCAGTTCCGGTCAAAAAATAAATGTCAAAACCGCGCTGTTTCTTGTGTTTCGCTACAACGTCGGCAACCGTCGTCGTGTAAAGGTGTCCGAGATGCGGCAAGCTGTTGGCGTAATAAATCGGCGTTGTAATGTAAAAAGTTTCAATCATAAAATATAAAAAGATTTTGCCACGAATTCCACGAATAACTCGAATTGAGAAAGTAAACCCAATTCATATTATTCGTGGAATTCGTGGCTGATTTTTTTCTCGAGCTAAAATTTATTTCCGATTCGGCTGCGCGGCGGCAAATTCGTCGGACGATTTAAAAGCCGGAAGTTTCGGCGCGTTTGACACTTTCATTCCGATTGCCAGCGAAATTTCGAGATTTTGCACAAGTCCGTCGTAACGCCACGTCGGATCGAAGTTGTCCGACGGCTGATGATAATGGAGCGTGTTGTATTCTTCAAATCGTTTTCGCGCCGCTTCTTTATCCTGTCCAACGTAATGCGTTCCGCTTTCGACGTTGAGCGACGGCACGCCGACTTTGGCGAACGGGAAATGATCCGAACGGAAAAAGAAACCTTGTTCCGAGTGTTCGTCGCGTGAAAAAGTCATTCCGCGTTCCTTCAAAACTTCGCTGATAACAGAACTGAGCGTCGAGCGTTCCGCGCCCAACGCGCCGTAATCCATCGTTAAACCGTAAAAATTTGCGCCGTCGTGATTGATGTCGGCGGCAAATTTATCAAGCGGAAAAAGCGGATGTTTCGTGAACCATTCCGCGCCCAAAAGACCTTGTTCTTCAGCAGTTGGAAACAGAAAAACCTGCGAGCGTTTCGGCTGCTCATTTTTCGGCAGTTTCGTAATCGCGGTCGCAATCGCCAAAATCGAAGCCACGCCCGAAGCGTTGTCTAACGCGCCGTTATAAATTTTATCACCCGTTTTGTCCGATTCGCCAACTCCCAAATGATCCCAGTGCGCCGAGTAAATGACGTATTCGTTTTTCAGCTTTTTATCGCTGCCTTCCCAAATGCCGACGACATTGTTGGAATTGACGGTTTTCGTTTCGCTTTCCACATCGAGTTTGGCTTTCACGCCAAGACTCACCGGCTGAAAATCGCGCGATTTAGCTTTTTCGCGCAGTTCATCGAGATTTTTTCCGGCGTTTGAAAAGATTTTTCTGGCTGTGTCTTCGGTCATCCACGAACGAAAATTGAGAAAAGGCGTTTTATCGTCAGGCGTTCGCGCGACATCGAAACGCCAATTGCCGTTTGATGTGCGAACAACATTCCAGCCGTAACCGGCGGATTCCGGTGTATGAATCAAAAGCACACCCGCTGCGCCCATTCGCGCCGCCTGCTCGAATTTATAAGTCCAGCGTCCGTAATAAGTTAAGGCTTTGCCGCCGAACAAATTCGGTTCGCTCGTCGTCGCGGGCGGATCGTTGACCAGCATCACGAGAATTTTCCCGCGATAATCCGCCGCGCCGCCTTTGTAGTCGTTCCATTTCTGCTCCGGCGCGTCAATGCCGTAACCAACGAAAACCAAATCGGCATCGAGTTTCACGCTCGCGGTTTGCGTTCCGGTCGAACCGACGAAATCGTCGCCGAATTTATATTGTTTATCGCCGACTTCTAAAACCGTATTCGGATTGGTTTTCACGGCAAACAGCGAAACGGTCTGAAAATACGAATTATTATTCGCCGGCTTCACGCCGATTCTTTTCAGTTCGTCAGCAATATACTGCGCCGCTGCTTCGCCCGATTCAGTTCCCGGAGCGCGTCCTTCAAATTTATCGTCCGAAATATATTTGATGTCCGACTTGATTTTCGCTTCGTCAAAAAGATTTGTATATTTCCCCTTTTTCTGCGCGAAAACGGCGATTGATAAAAAACTTACGAACAAAATCATCAAAAATAACTTCTTGCTCATTTCCTTTCTCCCTTCTTTTTTTTCATCCTTTAATAAGGCTCATCGCTTCGGCGCGGGTTCGCGCGTCTGTACGGAAACCGCCGAGAACGCTTGAAGTGATCGTTTTCGCGCCCGGTTTTTTCACGCCGCGCAGCGTCATACAAGTATGTTCGGCTTCCATCACGACCATTACGCCGCGCGGTTCGAGTTCTTCAAACAGCGTCTGCGCGATTTGCTGCGTCAAGCGTTCCTGCACTTGCAGACGTTTCGCAAAAATCTCGGCAATTCGCGCCAGCTTCGACAAACCGACAATTCGCCCGTTTTTCGGAATATAGGCGATGTGAACTTTGCCGACAAATGGTGCGAGATGATGTTCACAGACTGAAGCGATTGCAATGTCTTTAACAATCACCATTTCGTCGTGCGAATCGCCCGGCAGCGGCACAATGTGTTCTCTTGCGTCTTCCCACATTCCTTCCGTCAGTTCGGCGTAAAATTGCGCGACTCGTTCCGGTGTTTTCTGCAAACCGTCACGCTCAGGATTTTCGCCCATTCCTTCGAGCATCAAACGCACGCCCGCCGCAATTTTTTCCAAATCTACTTTTTTCTTATTTGTTTTAGCCAAAATCTTTACCTGTTTTAATCTGCTGAATTGTAAATGATAGTTTATCAGTTGATAAGTAGTGAAACAAATTTACTAAAGACCGGAGAGCGAGGCAGTTCGCTCCGAAGTCTTCTACAAAATAATTCTGTCCGGTTACTTAACGCAGCGATAATATATTAAATACTTGTTTTTAGGTATCGAAAAACCTCAAGACGAAGTGGGCAATAGAACCAAAAATCTCAGTTAAAGAGAATGGAATTTTTTTAGCCGGCAAAAATTAAAAATCTTGTATATCAATAATCACTATGTTATTTTAATTAAATAAATTGGTTCAAGGGAGGAAAAGATTATGCAAGGTCCGTTAAGAGGTATTTTAGCAGGTGTCGCCGCGTGGAAAATGGGCGGAGGCTGTATTTCAACTATCATTATCTTTTTGGTGGTTTTTTATCTTCTTGGTTATGTGCATTGTTAAAATTTCAGTTGATGAAATATAAAAAAGCTGCTGCGAACTTAATTTTCGGCAGTTTTTTTTATATTCAAGGCAGTTTTTAATTGAATTTAAACTTTATCGCGCCACTTTAAAACTTCTTCGCGTAATAGCGGATTTTGCTGAAAACTTCCGGTTTGTCCCTGCGCGGCGGTGGCGCGTTGAATGTGCCAGTAAGTTAATCCGAGTTTGCCGACGGCGCGTAAATATCGGCGGCGGGCTTTGTATTTGCCGTCCGTCAATCCGCCTAAAATCCAGAACAAACTACCGAATAATGAAGTTGCAGTACTTAAATGTTCCTGCGAAATAAGTCCGCGGGCGACATCAATCGCCAGCATTTCCTTTAAGATTTTGTTTTGGCGATACATTACATAAATTGTAAAGCCGACAAAAATCAGGAAAAACGGTATTTCGAGAAATATGTATCCGACGAGAAACGCGCCGCCGCCGCCCAAAAAAGCCATTCCGTTCCATACAGCGTGGAGCGTAACGGCGCAGACATAACCCAAAACCGGCAGCGCAATTTTGACAAATGTTTTATGCGATTCACGCGAGATGCCGCAGCCGATTCCGGTCATAGAAGTAAAAGTAACGTGGGCAAACGGCGATAAAATGCCGCGCATAAAGACCAGAATGATGATCGAACCGTCCAGCAATCCGCGTCCGTAATAAAGGATATTTTCGACTGTGGAAAAGCCGAGCGCGATGACTCCGGCAAAGATAACGCCGTCTAAAATGTCGTCAAAATATCGGCGGAAAAAGATCAGAAGCAAAAGCAAACCCAAGCCTTTCGAGCCTTCTTCAAAAATCGGCGCGGAGATAACGCCGCCGATGAGTCCACCGAATACTGCGCCGAGAACGGTATTCACGACAAACGAAAAAATCACCGAAACAAGTGCGCCCCAAGCAAACGCCAAAGCCAGCAGCCAAAGCGGTTCGGGATCATATCGGTCAAGCCAAAGCAGCGGCAGAATGTAAAATACGGCGGGAACGAAGGCAATCACGGCGGCGATAATCGCGGCAATCGGTCCGATGCTGAGAAACATTATTCCGACGACAATCAGCGACAGAAAAACGACGGCAAAAATCGCAATTCCGATGCCGACGTATTTTCCGGTTTGATTCGGCGGTTTTTGCAGATGTTCGACGCTGAATCCGGCAATCGAATTTCGCAGATTTACCGGCTGATTTTGCAAAACTTTCTCCGCCTGCGGAATCTGCACATTCGGCGGTGGAGAATCCTGTTTCTGAACATTCAGTTGAGCAGCGTCAGCCTGATTTTGAATAAATACTTTTGCTTCAACACCATTTTTGCCGAATTGAATGACATCTTTGTCGTTTAGCTTTGCCTTTTGAATTTTTTGTCCGTTGAGTAGTGTTCCGTTGGTGCTTTGGTTGTCAATCAGATAAAATCCGTCCGGTTTTGCTTCGATAAATGCGTGTTGTGATGATGCGATTCTTTCCTGAAACGGATCAAATCTGACCGCGCAATTTTCACTTCGTCCGATGGTCAAAAAACCGTTTGTTAATTCGAATTGACGACCATTAAGCGAACCGCTTTCTATATTTAACAAAAGTTTCATACTGTCATCTTAAAAATAAAAAAGCCGATGTCAAGTTTTTATTACTCAACATCAACTTTTTTGCGAAAATCATAAAATATTTATTTCGTTTTTTCTGTTTAAGGCTGAACGGAAGAAGGTGAAGACAGATCGCCGGTTTGCCCGAAAATGCGTCCGCTGAATGCGCCGTTTGAACTGCTCAAGCGATACCAACCGTTATTTTCGGGTCGATAAACGGCAATATCGGTTTTGCCGTCGCCGTCATAATCAGCCGGAATCGGAATGTCAGAGGCATAGCCGAATTTATAAACGCTCAAAGAATTATTGTTTGAATTGAGAATATACCAATTTCCGTCAGTCGGGCGAAAAACGGCGAAATCAGATTTGCCGTCGCCGTCAAAATCACCCGTTAAAGGCTTGTCCGTGCTAATTCCGAATTGCCGATAAACGGGTATCGAAGAAGCACTCGGCAAGATATACCAAACGCCGTTTGACGGTCTGAAAACAACTAAATCGGCTTTGCCGTCGCCGTCGTAATCGCCGGTAAAAGCGCGGTCGCTGTTTGCGCCCCATTGAAAAGCCTTGAATCCGAGAGTGCTTTGCAAAATATACCAGGTTCCGTTTGAAGGACGGAAAACGGCTATGTCGGTTTTGCCGTCGGCATCGTAATCCGCCGCCACCGGAACGTCGTCATTTGCGCCAAATTGCTGCGCCCGGAAACCGCTCGAACTTCCCGAAATATACCAAGTGCCGTTCGACGGTCTGAAAACGGCGACATCGGTTTTGCCGTCGCCGTCATAGTCTCCGCCGACAATTTTATCGCCAGCCGCGCCGAACTGAATTCCGTTCGCCGAATTATCCGAACTGTTTTCCATTCGCCAAACGCCCGAATCCGGCGAAAAGGTTGAGAAATCGGTTTTGCCGTCGCCGTCGAAATCCGAAATCTGATTTTTTGCCGTCGCGGTTATCTTGCTTGTATCAACTATAAAAAGTCCGCCCGCTAAATCGCCGATCAGAACTTTGTCCGGTCCCAAAAACGGATAAACCGCCCAATCCCCGTCATAAGTTGTCGGAAGACTGCTTTCCAGATTACTCGTCAAACCACAGACAAAATCCCACGGCTCATCGTTCAATTTGTCCGCTTTATCGGTTTGCACGAATGCCGGTTGAAAAGTGTCGTATTGTCCGACTCTTTTCGGATTTGCCGGATCGGAAATATCAAAAATCTGCAAACCCGCCTGATACCACGCGACATACAAATAATTTCCCATCACCACCGGATTATGCGGCGTAACGGCGTTTATTCCCAAACTGTCCATCGTGATTCGATTGACAATCAGCGGCTGCGCCGGATCGTGAATGTCATAAACGCGAACATCTCCGCTGCCGTTATTTATTTCGCGGCAACTATACAGATAATTTCCGTCCTCACTCGTCCAACTGCTGTGCATATTATTTCCGCCGGTAACGCTCGTCGGGTCTTCAATAAACCCCAAAAGCGTCGGTGCTTGCGCGGCAATGTTGGTGATGTCGTAAATTTCGGTTCTGCCGCGATTTGACGAACTTCCCCAACCGGAAGTAAATAAACGGTTTCCGCGAATGTGCATCGCGTGAACCCAATTGATTTCCGTCGGATTGATGTCGCGGATAAAAACCGGATTCGCCGGATCGCTGATATTGATTACCTTTAAAATTTTATTGGAAAAACCGTTGTAATTTTCAATCAGAAAATTTCCCCAAACGACCATTTCGTGAACCGAATTATGTCCGTTGCCGTTGGTTGAATTAACAATTCCCAAAAGCTGCGGTTTGGTCGGATCGGTCAAATCAACGATGTGAACGCCGCCGCCGTTTCCGCTTCCGAAATAACCGCGATTTCCGATGACAATCGCTTCTAAAAACTGAAGATTCGCGCCCGGATTATACCAAGATGCCAGTTTCGGAGCATCCGCATTTGAAATGTCGTAAATAAACACGCCGCGGCAAGCGTAACTTCCCTGCACGGCGATATTACCGTCGGCGTAAATATCGGCAAATTTCAGATTTGGAGCAAATGTGCTGCACGGCGGATTAACTTGTCCGCGAAGCCTCACTTTTTGCGCTGAAACATTTTTGTTAAAACTTATAAATAAAACGGACAGAACAATTATAAAAAGCGATGTTTTTGATTGAAATAAAATTCGATACAACATAATTTTCTCCAAACTTTTAATTGTATGAGTGAATAAACGCAGACAAATGCTTTTACTCATTTTCGGTAAAAAAACAATTATAAATGGTGCATAAACCCGCACGAAGTAAGGGCATTACACCCGAACTAAAGTGCGGATTTATGCAAATTTTTATTTTGTTCAAAATATAAGTAACCGATTTTAACGCAAATAAGCCGTTTTTGCAGCTTCGCGCATCACCAGATCAAAAGTTCCGGGCGCGACTTTGGTGAACCGGCGATTACGATTTAATGAAACGGCGATGGAAATGGTCGGATTATTTCCGTTAAACTTAAAACCGCCGGCGACGAGCAGATTATAAAGTTCGTTGACGTGAAGCGGCGCGTTGGATTCGCGCAAAAGCAGAGTGCAGGACTGTGTGATAGTTCTGTCGGCAAATCTCGTATCTTTCGCTTCCGCACCGCGATTTATCGGCGCAATGTTTTTTGAATTGTTCAAATATGCCACCGAATTGCTTCGATGATCGGACGGCGGTTGATTATTGCCGTTCTGGTTTTTATAACGGCGCGGCTGCATTTCGTAATCGTTTTCTTCGTAACGCGGTTTTCTCTGATAATCGTTTTCGTCTTCGTAACGCGGCTTTTTCTGATAATCGTCGTCGTTTTCGTAACGTGATTTCTTTTGATATTCGTTTTCTTCTTCCTGCGATTTCTTGTGCGCCTTCCATAATTTACTGCCGCTTCTCATCGTCGGAATCAAACTGTGCAGAGCTTCTTCAGTTTTTTCCGCGCTGTTTTGAAGCGCAGCGATTTCGATTTTCAAATCTTCGGCTTCGGCTTCGACCTTGCGAAGCCTTTCCTGCAAACGCGATTCGGCGGTTTGAAATTGCCGCAAACTCTGTTCGAGTGTTGAAATTAGATTTTCTTCGTTTAACATTTTGAATTTTAGACGACAAACTATTTATTGCGCTCAATCATATAGCCCGGAATTTCTTCCAATGCTAAACGATACTCCGTTTTCTGAAATAGTTCAAGATTTTTTATTGCAAGATCGGCGTAATGATACGCTCTTTTGCGTGTTTCATCAAGCAATCCGCCGTTTTCCAGTTTTTCGTAAAGCATCCGACGCGAAACATTTTCATAATCTCCGTCGCGCATAATTTTTTCCAAATCTTTTTTTAGTTCCGGCTCTTTTTCAACCAGCAAAATCAAGGGCAATGTCAACTTCCCTTCGAGCAAATCCGCTCCCGACGCTTTGCCTAAAACTTCGTCGTTCGCCGTAAAATCAAGCACGTCGTCAGCGAGTTGAAACGCCGTGCCGAGATTCATTCCGTAATCTTTTAATGCTTTTTGCTCATCTTTTCCTGCATTTCCCAAAATCGCGCCGATTTCGCAGCACGCCGAAAAAAGATACGCTGTTTTGCGCTGCAAAATATCAAAATATTCCTTTTCGGAAATATCAGTGCGCCCGAGCGTAGTCAATTGAATAAGTTCGCCTTCCGTCATTTTGCGCGTCAGGCGCGTTAAAATATCGAGAATTTCCAGACTTCGCTCTTTCAAAGAAGTTTCAAACGCTGACATATAAAGCCAATCGCCCATCAAAACCGCCGACTGATTGCCGAATCGTGCATTGACCGAAACACGATTGCGACGCACATCGGCGTTGTCAATAATATCGTCGTGAACAAGCGTCGCCGTGTGCAGCATTTCCATCACGGTCGCCAGCCGAATCACATTTTCTCGTCCGCCGTTTCCACCAACCGCATAATTTGACAATAAAAGTAACGCCGGACGCACACGCTTTCCGCCCGAAGCACGCAGATAATCGCCCAGATAATTGATAACCTGAATATTTGAATTTATCTGATGCTGAAATTCCGCTTCGACCAAAATCATTTCGGATTTTATCAAGCTAAAAATCTTTTTTGCCGCGATATTCGGGTTTAATTTTTCTTTAATTGGCGCGAATGTTTGCATTATCATTTTGCTTTTGAATAAGTCATATAATACTTTCCCGTAATCAATTCTTGGTCAAGCGTTCCCCAATATCTAGAATCCGAAGAATTATCACGATTATCGCCCATCACGAAGTATTGATATTCCGGCACTTTTCGCGGTGGAAAATTGGCTTTGGCTTTATTGTTTGATTCATCAATATAAGATTTCGTCTAAAACTTGTCCGTCTATGTAAACCTGACCTTCACGAATCTCAACTGTTTCGTTCGGCAACCCGATAATTCTCTTAAAATATGATTTTGACCTGTCTTTCGGGTAAAGAAACGTAATGACATCACCGCGTTTTAGTTCGCTCCAATTTTTATCTATAAATATTTTATCGCCGTTGTTAAAGGCGGGTTTCATTGCTGTTCCTTCAACTGCAACAGGCTGAAATGAACACGCCGTCAGAAAATAAGCGGTTAATATGAATCCCAAAACTGATAAATATTTTTTCATTCCCCGACGTTTAATTGCTTCGATAATTGTCAAACTGCATATCAATCCCGAAATCCTTTGTTTTGAGCGCGGCGATGACTTCCTGCAAAACGTCGCGGTCTTTGCCGGAAACTCTGACCGCATCGCCTTGGATCGAAGACTGCACTTTTAATTTTTCGTCTTTGATAAATTTGACGATTTCCTTTGCTTTTTCAATCGGAATTCCCTGCTGAATATTGGCGACTTGGCGAACAGTTCCGCCAGCCGAAGGTTCGATCTTTTCATAATTTAACGCCTTCAGCGGAATTCCGCGTTTGACCAATTTGCTTTGCAGAATGTCGTTCATATTACGAAGTTTGGTTTCGTCCTCGGCGGATAAAATCAAATCGTGTTCGTGTCTGTCAACCAAAGCCTTGCTGCCTTTGAAATCAAAACGCTGACTGATTTCCTTGCGTGTTTGATTGATCGCGTTGCCGAGTTCGGCGTAATCAACTTTTGATGTAATGTCGAATGAATTTTCTTTTGCCATAATTCTGCTAATTGTAAATGGTTATTGATTATTGGCAAAACCGTTGGACAAAATTTATTCCGTAATTGACGACAGCTTGAAAAAATCCAGAAAATTGTTTGTTGTCTGATTTGCCAAGTTTTTCAGTTCAACGCCGTAAAAGTCCGCCAAAAACTGCGCCGTATGAACGACAAACGACGGTTCATTGCGTTTCCCGCGAAACGGCACGGGCGTTAGAAAAGGACAATCGGTTTCGATTAAAAGTTTTTCGAGCGGCACAATCTTCGCCGCGTCGCGCAGATTTTCGGCTTTTTTGAAAGTTAAATTTCCGGCGAAAGAAATTAAAAAACCAATGCTCATCAATTTTTGCGCCATTTCCGCCGTGCCGCCGAAACAGTGCATAATCCCGCCGCGAAAATTTTTATCTGAACATTCTTCCGTTAGGACTTCAACCGTTTCTTTATCAGCATCGCGCGAATGAATAATGATTGGCAAATCTAATTCATTCGCAATTTTGATTTGTCTTTTAAATACATCAATCTGCACTTCGTGCGGTGAATGATCGTAATAAAAATCAAGTCCAATTTCGCCCCAAGCAATGACTTTTTCGTTTTTAGCCAGTTTAATCAAGCGATTTTCAGCTTTATCATCATAAAGTTTCGCGTCGTGCGGATGAACGCCGACCGCCGCAAAAACATTTTCATATTGTTCGGCGACTTCGACAGCCTTTTCAATCTCGCCGTTGTGCGGATTTCCCGTTCCGATTGTCAGCATCAATTTTACGCCCGCCGCATTTGCTCTTTCGACAACTTCGTCGCGGTCTTCATCAAATTGTTCGCCGTCAATATGGCAATGTGAATCAATAAAAATCATATATTCAGAAATGTAATCGTCCTGATTGCATTACTTATTATAACAAAAAAGTTCGCACCTGTTTCCCGAACAAGCGCGAACTTTTTTATTTTGCTCCGTTTTGCCTTTTGCCTATTTCACCAAACGGAGTTTCAGAAAACCGTAAAATTGAATGTAACAACTGAGCATCGCCGTGACGATTAAAAGCGTCATCGGCAAAAACCTGAATGTTTCGGGTAGAAAAACTCCGACACTTCGTTTAAATAATACGCCGAGTAAGACTGCGAACAAAGTAATTGCGCTTCTTCCCAAAAGCCAGCTTTTGAAACTTGGTTTTTCATCGGAAGGCAGAAAATACGGCAGCACGACAACCATTAAAAGCGTCAGAGCCATAACTACACTGTCAAACGCAATTCCGCTGAAGCTTCGCCCGAATTCGATTGCTAAAAAGAAAAGGACGAAGGTTGTTTCAACTGTAAAATTCGTGTCTCTCGTGATTAAAATCCGCTTTTGTTCAACCCGCGATACTGTTTTCATAATATAGGTCAAAATATGCCCTCATCCAACTCCGGTTGTAGAGCCAATATGACAAGTGTGTCACTTTTCGTTCGTCCAACAAAAACTCTCCCAGGATTTACTTTGGCTTACTAAACTGTGTATAAGCCACGCGAAAAAGTTCCGATAACGCTTTTGCCGTTTCGGGCGTCAAATTTTTGTCGGCGCGAAGATGCGCTTCGACAATTTCGGGCGTTGCTTCGTGCGGATAATAAACAACCGCGTCAACCGCTTCGTTATTATCCTGATGTTTGTTCATCACGCGGTCAATCGGCATATCGAGCCAATTTGTCAAACGCGCGATGTTGTCGGCATCCGGTTTGCCCGTGCCGTTTTCGATGCGCGAAAGCGTCGAAGCCGAAACTTCCGTCGCGTCCGCCACGTCGCGCAAACTCATTTCCAATTCTTCCCGGCGGCGTTTAATGGCGCGTCCGAGTTCCTGTGTATTTATCAGACTTTCATTTTTATAAGCCATATTTTTTTCTCCACTAACTAAAAATTTATTCAAATTTTTGAAAGTTTTTCTGACTTCCAATTCGTCCTTGCTAAAAAGAAGTTATCACAAAAAAATTTTAGTTGCAACACTGCGTTTCACGCTTGCAACAAATAAAATTGTTTGATACACTGTTTCACAGATGAAACGAATATGTTTTATCTATCTTGCAAACAATTGAACTTAAAACAGTTTGCAAAAAAAGGAGTAAATAAAATGACAGCAATAGCAGCAGAAAAAAATTTGACGGATAAAAAAGAAAAAAGAGCAAAATCAATCGCGGCGATGGGATTAGTCAACCGCGAAGGCGATAAGTTTCTAGTTTCAACACCTTCTTTGCGCGGCAAACAGACTTCCTACGAAGTTTGGCGCGACGAAGTTGGAAAAATCCGTTGTAATTGTTTGGAATTTGAAGAAGCGGCTGTCAGCGATCCGGGATTTCGATGCGAACATATTTTGGCGGTGAAATACGCTTTGGTCGCAAAAAATACCGAATCGGCGACAAAACAGTCTGTTAAAGTTGAAACTCAAGTCGAGTTAAAACCGCAGCAGGCTGCAAGTTCAGAAGACAAAAACGCATCTGAGTCGCGTGTGTCCGCGCGTGGCGAACAGAAGTTTGATGAAGTTCAGGACGAGACTTCAGCCGACGGACAGGCTGATAAAAAGTCTGCCGAACCGAATCCACTTGCGAACATAAAAGGAAAAAAAGCAATGAACAAAGAAAATTTACAAGAAGTGCCGTTTGCGAAAACGGAAGAAGAAACAGCGAGCAATGTGTTGAATTTTACTTCAACATTAAAGGAATTACGCAAAAATGTTGACCCGGAATTAATCCGTCAGCGCGAAGGCTGGCGCGACAGAAACGGCAACGTGCAAATGGTTGATTATGTCGAATGGCACACGGTCGCCGACATTTTGGACGAAACCGCGCCGAATTGGTCACACGAAGTCAAAGATATGCGCCAAATCGGAGATATTTTCACCGTAACTGTTGCCATTACAATTGACAGCATCACGCGCGAAGGTATCGGAACAGGTTTGGCTGGAAGCGAAATGGGGATCAAAAAAGCCGAACACGACGCGCTTAAACGCGCCGCCGTCAAATTCGGAATCGCCCGTGAACTCTACAAAAAAGAATCGGACACCATCGAACGCGAAGGCGCAGTTCCGCCGACTAATAATGACGGCGGTTTTCCGGCAAATCCGATTGCCAGAAGTTTGTCTGATTTAGTGACGGCGAAACAATTGGGAATGATTCGCGCACTTTCACGCGAAATCGGAATTGACGCGGACGAAGAGTGTCAAAATGTGATGGAATGCAAAACGGACGAACTTTCAAAACGCGCCGGTTCAAGTTTTATTCAGCATTTGCAAGACTTGCAGAAAAATCAGCAAACCGAAGTGCAAACACCGATGCGCCGCGCCGGATAATATTTAATTACGAATTATCAATTACGAATGTCAGAATTTTTCAATTCGTAATTCGTAATTGATAATTCATAATTGCAAAAGTTTGAGTTGTGAAAGACCGTCCTGCTTTCTCCGTGAAGCTAAAACCACCTCGCTTCACAACTCAATCCTCAATTTTTTAAAGTTTTACTCTCACAAATATATCAATTGGATGTCATACATCGCCGTTGACGACGTTGACGCGGCGGCTGAAAAAGTTACGGAACTCGGCGGAAGCGTCCGTGTTCCGCCTACGGACATTCTAAACACCGGACGTTTTTGTGTTATCAACGATCCGACCGGCGCAGTTTTTTCATTAATTACACTGAAAAGTTAATTTATTCTCTTGTAGAAATTTTATTGAGTATTGTTTTCCGAATCAACAATCGAAATAAATGTTGAAATATTTATATAAAACTTTGCTTCTAGAACGGAACAAATTATCTTCTTTCGACTTTGAAATAAAGTTTTGTAAAGAAAAAAGCCATAAATACAGAAATACAGATTCGCATTATTGAAAATAAGTAAAATTTCATTTCCTG
>JBDTSO010000015.1:0-17199 GCA_039931085.1 Acidobacteriota bacterium
GAAGGCAAAAAAAGCGGCGCGGTCAGCGCGTTTGCGATAAATCAGAAAACGGGCGATTTGGAATTTTTAAATAAGCAGCCGAGTTTAGGCGGTGCGCCGTGTTTTATAACGGTTTCGGAAAACGGGAAATTCGTGTTGGTCGCCAATTACGTCGGCGGCAATGTGGCGGTTTTTCCGGTTGAAACAGGCGGAAAACTCGGCGCGTCCATTGATTTGGAACAGCATTCGGGTTCGGGCGTAAATAAAGAAAGACAGGAAGCGGCACACGCGCATTCGATCAATCTGGACAAAAAAAACCGTTATGCAATCGCCTGCGATTTGGGAATTGATAAAGTTTTTATTTACGATTTCGATAAAAAAACGGGCAAATTGAAGCCGAATCCGGCGCAAGCGATTTACCAAACAAAACCGGGCGCGGGACCGAGACATTTTGCATTTCATCAAAGCGGAAAATTCGCATTTTTAATAAATGAACTCGATTCGACAATTTCCTCGTTAGCCTACGACGCAAAACAGGGAACGCTGAAAGAAATTCAAACCGTTTCGACTTTGCCCGCAGATTTTACAGGTGAAAATACCTGCGCCGATATTCACGTTTCGCCGAACGGAGAATTTCTCTACGGCTCGAATCGCGGACATGACAGCATCTTTTCGTATCGAATTGACAAGAAAACCGGAAAACTCGTTTTTCTCGAACATATTTCGACCGGCGGCAGCACACCGCGCAATTTTGCGATTGCGCCGAACGGGAAATTTCTGCTTACGGCAAATCAAAATTCGGATTCGGTCATTGTTTTTCGCCTTAACGAAAAAAGCGGAAAATTATCACCGACAAATTATAAAGCGGAAATTTCAAAACCGGTTTGCCTGAAAATGATTCCGTCATTTTCGTGAAAATTGTAAAAAAATTATGCACGGAAAAATTTCAATAATATTAATTGTAATTTCGACTTATTTTATGCTGTTTTGCAGTTTGGTATCGGCTCAGATACAGATTATCAACCGCAAACCTGTTTTTAAAGACGAATTTAACAAAGCCGCGAACTCGCCGATTGACGCGACAAAATGGACGGCGGAAATCGGTGGCGGCGGTTGGGGCAACGAAGAATTGCAGTATTACACGAATTCGCCTGAAAATGCCTATCACGACGGACGCGGAAATTTGGTTATTAGAGCGATAAAACTCACGCCGCCGTTAAATCTGAATTGTTGGTATGGAAATTGTCAATATACTTCGGCACGTTTGATTACTAAAGAAAAATTTGAACGGCAATACGGACGATTTGAAGCCAGAATAAAAATTCCGCGCGGTCAGGGAATGTGGTCGGCGTTTTGGATGCTCGGAAATAATATTGATATGGTCGGCTGGTCAACTTGCGGTGAAATAGATGTAATGGAAAACATCGGGCGCGAACCTTTTACCGTTCACGGCACAATTCACGGTCCCGGATATTCGGGCGCAAACGCCATCAGCGCACCTTTTAATTTGGCGAATAATCAAGAATTCGCCGACGATTTTCACATTTATGCGACGGAATGGACGGAAAATAAAATCGCTTTTTATGTTGACGGCAAATTGTTTAAAACAATCACATCGCAGGATTTACCGGCGGGAAAAGATTGGGTTTACGATCATCCGTTTTTAATGATTTTGAATTTGGCAGTCGGCGGAAATTGGGGCGGTGTGCCTAATGAAACTACGGTTTTTCCCCAAACGATGCTGGTTGATTACGTGCGCGTTTATCGCCGTTAGAAATATTTATAACAGATAAAATTGATGTATAAAAAAATTGGAATAGTAACGGGCGGCGGCGACGCGCCCGGTTTAAATGCGGTGATTCGTGCGGTTGTCAGAACGGCAATCAGGCAGTACAAAATGGATGTTTTCGGAATCGAAAACAGTTTTGAAGGGCTTCTTGACGACGCGATGATGCGCGAATTGAAAACTTCGGATGTCATCGGTTTGCTGCCGCGCGGCGGAACGATTTTAGGAACGTGCAACACGGGAAATTTTTGCCGTTACACGTCGGAAGGCGAAGTCATTTATCCCGAAGAACCGTTTGAAAAATCGCTGGAAAATATGCAGCGGCTTGGCATTGAGGCTCTCGTTGTGCTTGGCGGCGAAGGAACTTTGGGCATTGCCGAACAATTTCACAAACGCGGTTTTCCGATTGTCGGCGTACCGAAAACGATTGACAATGATCTGGCGGCAACCGAGTTGACGTTCGGCTTTATGACGGCAATTGATATGGCGACTGAAGCGTTAGATCGTCTGCACACGACCGCTGAATCGCACAATCGCGTGATGATTCTGGAAGTAATGGGCAGAAACACCGGCTGGATTGCACTTCACGCCGGATTGACGGGAAGCGCGGACGTGATTTTGATACCGGAAATTCCGTTTGTGATGGAGAAAGTCGTCGAAGCTGTCAAAGCGCGTGATGCGAGCGGTGCGCGATTTACAAACATTGTCGTTGCCGAGGGTGCAAAGGAACTCGGCGGCGAGGAAATATATTTGGAAAGCGGCACGGCTTCAAAAGTTAAACGGCTCGGCGGTGTCGGCGAATATCTGCGGCAGAAAATCGAAGAAGCCACGGAAAAAGAATCGCGCACCGTAGTTTTGGGTCACCTTCAGCGCGGCGGCAGTCCGAATTCTTTTGACCGGATGCTGGCGACAAACTTCGGCGCGTGTGCCGTTCATTCGCTGGCGGAAGGTGAAATGGGCAAAATGGTCGCTTTGAAATCTTCTAAAGTTATTACCGTGCCGCTCGAAGAAGCGATTGTTGACATAAAAAAAGTTACGCTCGACGGACAACTGGTGCGGACGGCACGCGACATCGGAATTTCGTTCGGCGCAAAAGATGAACCTGAATACGTTGTGTAAGAACAGGAAAATTTATGAAACAAATTTTTAACTGTCTGTTGTTAATTTTTGTAAGCTGTCTTTCGTCATTTTCACAAACAACTGTCAAAAAAGTATCGGATTGTGATGAAGCGAAAAATAAAAATACGCGGTACGAAAAACAGTTGAGCGATTGGGCGCAGTTTAATCGCTATCGTGAGGCGAATTTGAAACTTATGCCGCCGTCCAAAAATGAAAATCGCGTCGTTTTTATGGGCGATTCAATTACTGACGGTTGGAATTTGGCGCAGTATTTTCCCGGCAAACCGTATATCAATCGCGGCATCAGCGGACAAACCACGCCGCAAATGCTGTTGCGTTTTCGCTCCGACGTGATTAATTTGAAACCGAAAGTTGTAGTTATTTTAGCCGGAACGAACGATATTGCCGGAAATACCGGACCGATGACGCTTGAAGATGTTACGCGCAATCTGATTTCGATGGTGGAACTTGCCAAAGCAAACAACATTCGCGTCGTCTTGTCATCTGTTCTGCCGGTCAATGACCGCGTAAAAAATAAAGAGGGCGTTTTGCTCGTCCAAACAAAAAACCGTCCGAATGAAAAAATTACGGAATTGAACGATTGGCTTAAAAAATATGCGGCGGAAAATGGTCAAATCTACCTCGATTATTATTCGGCAAGTGTAGAAAAGGACGGAACTTTAAAAGACGGAATAAGTTACGACGGTCTGCATCCGAATGCCGACGGCTACGAAATTATGCAGTCTTTGGCGGAAAAAGCGATTGAACGGGCGTTGCGAAGATAAGAATTTTGTTGAAGATTTTCGCACTTAATTATTTAAAGTCTGCGCTTTACGCAAACTGATATTGATATATACTTTTATGGTTTTACAGGCTACAAGATTTCAGTAAATGGAATAAATATGGTCAAGCGAATAAACTTAAAAAGCGCAAGTGTAGCTCGTTCGAGTACGATCCGGGACATTAATCGTCAAATTATACTAAACCACATCCGCGAGAAAAGCCCGATTTCACGCGCGGAAATTGCCCGCTTCACGGCTTTGCAGCGGTCAACGGTTTCGCTCATCGTTGAAGAATTAAAAGTCATCGGTTTAATTGAAGAAGTCGAGGGTGAATCATCAGGCGGACGACCGCCGCAACTGCTGTCGTTGCGAACGGCACACGCCGCCGCCGTCGGCATTGATTTGGGAAAGAGACGAACGGTTGTCGCCACGAGCGATTTAGCCGGACGAGTTTTGGAACAGGAAGAATTTGCAACCGATCAGGATTTTGAGAAAACGATTAGCCGAATTATCAGTTCCGTCAAGTATTTAGTTCACAAAAACGGCGGTTCGATAGAAGGCATCGGTGTCAGCGTTCCGGCATTAGTCGAGCCGGACAGCAACAAGGTTTTGACTGTTCCGCATTTGAATTGGCGCGAACCGGCAATTGCCGAAAGATTAAAAATTGCTACCGGATTGCCCATTAAAATTGATAATGATGCCAATGCCGCCGCGCTCGCCGAACTATGGTTCGGTCGCCCTGAAATCAATGCGGTGCGCGATTTTGTTTTGGTATTTATCCACAAAGGAATCGGCACGGGCATTGTTTTCGACGGGCAAATCTATCGCGGAAAAGGCGGCATTGCCGGCGAATTCGGACATATGACTATCGGTGAAAACGCTCCCGTAGCTTGCGCGGCGGGAAAATATAATTGTTGGGAAGCCTTTGCGTCCGAACGCTCGGCAGTCGCGCGTTATGTCAAATTGCTAAAAAGACAAAACGGCGCAAATAAGATAAGTTTTGAGGAGTTGATAAATATCGCTCTGGAAGGCGACGAAAAAGCACGGACGGCATTAAAACAAACCGCGCACTACATCGGCATCGGCATCGCTAATATTTTTCAGGGTTTGTCGCCGGAAGTCGCCATCGTAACCGGAACTTTTGTCCGGGCGTGGTCGCTGATTATCGAAGATATAATGGCGGGTGCCGAATCAGCGACCTGTCAGGATTATCCGGTGGTAAGGATTATTCCTTCGACGCTCGGCAGTTACCCGACGCTGATGGGCGCGTTCAGTTTGGTTTTAACCGACAAATTCGCATCGGCTTCGATTTCGTGAACGATAAATTTCGGCAGTTTTTGTTGTGCGCGTCGGCAAGGTTTAATTAAATTTTTGGAGATAATTTTGATGAAATTGAAAATTCTATTTTTACTGGTATGTGTATTATTGGCAGCAGCTTGCGTACAGCAGAGAACAGCGACGGAAGGAAACGCGGCGCAAACCGACAAATCAACCGGCTCGAACGGTAAAATCAAAATCGGTTTTTCGATGGCGACTCTCAAAGAAGAGCGTTGGGTGCGCGACAAAGATGCGTTTGAAGCGCACTGCAAGCAAATGAATGTCGAATGCGCCATTACGGTTGCCGACAGCAAAGCCTCCAAGCAGGTCAATGATGTGGACAATCTTTTGACGCAGGGCATAGATGTTTTGGTCATTGCGCCGCAGGACGCGACGCAAGCCGCTTCGATGGTCGAAAAAGCCAAAGCGCAAAACGTGCCGGTCATCTCTTACGACCGCCTGATAAATTCCGACAAAGTTGATTTGTATGTGTCGCATCAAGTTCCGGTCATCGGCAAAAAAATTGCCGAATACGCTTTGCAGCACGTTCCGAAAGGCAATTACATAATGGTTTACGGCGCGTCCACGGACAATAACGCGCTGATTATGAAAAAAGCGCAGCTCGAGGTTTTGCAGCCGGCGATAGACCGCGGGGATATTAAAATTATTGCTGATCAATTTATCACCGATTGGCAGCCCGTCGAAGCGTTAAACTTTGTCGAAAACGCCCTGACACAGAACGCCGACAATGTTCAGGCGGTAGTAGTTTCAAACGACGGAATGGCGGGCGGCGTGATTTCCGCGCTCGACAAACGAGGTTTGACCGGCAAAGTTGTCGTTACCGGACAAGACGCGCAATTGGACGCGCTCCAACATATCGCCGAAGGAAAACAGTCAATGACGGTTTACAAGCCGATTATACCGCTCGCCAACGCTGCCGTCGAAGCGGCGATAAAACTTGCGAAAAAAGAACCTCTGACAGAATCGAAACCTTTCAAAAACGATTCACTTAACAAAGAAATACCCGCGATTCTGTTGGAAGTCATCGTAGTTGACAAAGATAATTTAATGAATACGGTTATCAAGGACGGCTACGCGAAATATGAAGATGTTTACGCAAATGTGCCGCCTAATCAGCGTCCGCCGAAACCATAACTTAAAATTACAATTTTTTGTGAGTGCAAAATAAGAATTTTAAATTTTTGACATTGATGACATAACTTTGTTGTTGTCGCGGACAAAAGATTTGTGATAAAATTCCTACTGTTAAAATAATTTTGAATGGAAATCAAAATTCGCGCAAACCTTATAATTTCAGCGTCTGTTTTGCCATCAAAATTCAAAAAATTATGTATTCGGTTTTACAAATATTCGCTGCAATCCGTTCGATTTTAACAATTCGGGCGGTGATTTTGTTTGCTGTTTTAAGTTTCGTTACATTTCCAATTTACGCGCAAACAAATCAGCAAAACAACGAAAAAACTGCGTCGGTTGACCGCACACGGCTTGAAGAAAATGAAGAACTGTCCGAATCGCTCGCCAATGATTTATTGCAGCTTTCAGTTGCGACGCGCGACCGCGATATGACGTTGACGGCGGCGTATTTTCCGGCACAGTTTTCGGCAAAGCCTTTTCCTTCGCATCCGCTGCCGACAAAAAATCAAATAAAATGGGTTGGCGTTCACGGTTGGGAAATTACGGATTCGTCGCCTAAATCTTCGTCAAATAATGTAATAAACAAAATTACGGACAAAGAATTTTTGCGCGGCTGGTCTGAATTTTTAGATCATTTTTCGGAAATCGAAGACGCGCGTTTCAAAGTCAAAGAAGCAAATTTTGACGACAAATCTAAAGCGGTTTTGGGCGCGGAACAGCCAACTGCGGAAGTCGGCGCAACGGGACGTGCTCGTGTTGCTTTTTATGTCATCGGGCGCGATACCGAAGGAAAGCGCGAATGGGCGCGGGGAACTTTTTGGGCAAATGTCCGCGCCGATCAGAATAAACATTGGCAGTTTGATTCGTTTGAAATTGTCAGTTTCGATTCGATGGTTGCCGATACGGATATTTTTTCAGAAGTGGGCGTTCCCGCCGGAGTCGGCGCGACGATGCCGGGTTTTGGAACGCCGGAAAATAGCGGCTTTGTCTGGCACGGCGCGGCGGCGGGCGATTTTAATAACGACGGCTGGATTGATCTTTTCGTCGTCGGTGCGAACAGCAATTATTTGTATCTGAACGACGGCAAAGGCGGTTTCCGCGATGTGTCGGACGAAGCGGGCGTAAAAATTACGGCTTCGGGAAGTGCGCCGCTCATTTTCGATTACGACAACGACGGCGACGAAGACATTTTTATTTCCGCCGTCGGTCAGCAGATTTTACTGAAAAATAAATTCAAAGAAACCGGCAAACTCGAATTTGACGACGTTTCGCTCGAATCAGGCGTAGCGCAAAACGCTATCGGATTTTCGGCGGTTGCCGGAGATGTCAACGGCGACGGGCGTTTGGACGTTTATGTAACTTCATATAATCGCTACGGACAGGTTACGCCCGATTCGTGGTTTAAGGCGACAAACGGGACGCCGAATCTGCTCTTTGTCAGTCAGTCGGACGGCACTTTCCGCGAAGAAGCCGCAAAATGGGGCGTTGACGACAAGCGTTGGAGTTACGCGGCGGAATTTGCCGACATCAACGGCGATGGAAAACCCGATTTATACGTCGCCAATGATTTCGGGGAAAAGGCTTTTTATATCAACAAAGGCGATCATTTTACCGACGAAGCAAAGGAGCGCGGCGTGATTGATGTCGGCAACGGAATGGGCGTGTCGTTCGGCGATTACAACAACGACGGATTGCTCGATCTGCACTCAACGAATATGAGTTCAACCGCCGGAAACCGCATTCTTTCCAGACTTTTTCCAAACGCAAATGCCAGCGACAATGTTTATAAAAAACTTGCTTCCGGCAATAATCTCTACAAAAATAACGGCGACGGCAAATTTACGGACGTAACTCAGGAAGTCGGCGGATTTTCCGGCGGCTGGTCGTGGGGCGGCGGTTTTATTGATTTCGACAACGACGGTTGGGAAGACATCTACACGCCGAACGGCTTTATTTCCGGCAAGTCTATGAAGGACACCTGAAGTCAGTTTTGGCGGCAAGTTGTGTCGCAGGATAACAGTGGAAAAAATGACAAAGGAGCATTGCGTTCAGACCAAAATCAACTGATGTTCGGTCAGGGATTTTCATTTAGCGGCTACGAACGCGATCCTTTATATTTGAATTTGGGCGGCAAAAAATTTACAGACATTTCGGGCGTTTCGGGCATTGATTCGATCACAGACGGACGCGCCGGAGTTTTTGCGGACTTCGACAACGACGGCGATTTGGACGTTTTTTCGACGACGATTCAAAATCAGACGCATTTATTATTTAGAAACAATATCGGACAGGAAAATAATTTTTTGCGGATAATTTTGGAAGGCGACGGCAAAACCGTTTCGCGCGACGCTTTCGGTTCAGTTGTTCGCGTAAAAACTTCAGTCGGAATTGAAACAAAAATCAAATCCGGCGGTTCGGGTTTTATTTCGCAAAACGATCCGCGCATTTTGTTCGGTTTAGGCAAAAATGCTCGCGCCGAATCAATCGAAGTAACTTGGGCAAACGGCAAAGTTGAAAATTTTGAAGGCGAAATGGCGGCGAATTCGACGCTGATTTTAAAACAAGGCAACGGCAAAATCGAAACGATGAAATTGGCGAAAACAAACTTGCCTGAACCGATGACAAAAGCCGAGATTTTCGCGCAAAATCTGCACATTAAAATCGGCAAACCTCTGCCGGATTTCGCTTTGAAAACTTTGGCTGGTATGCCGAGTTCTATGAAGAAAGAATTGAAAGTGGGACGGCAGACTTTGATAAATATCTGGGCAACGTGGTGCATTCCGTGCGCCGCCGAAATGCCCGAACTCGAAAAAATGCGGACTAAATTTGCCGCTCGCGGAATTGATTTGATCGGTCTGAATGTTGACGCGGAAAAAGATGTCAATGTAAAAGGTTATGTTGCAAAAAAAGGTGTAACTTATCCGATTTTGGTCGGCGGCACGACGGCAATTGAAAAAATTTACGCCACCGACGAATTAGCCGTGCCGTTGACGATTTTGATTGATGAAAAAGGTAATGTAAAAGATTTGATTCCCGGTTGGTCGGCAGAAACACGGCGAAAATTTGCCGCGCTCGCAGGTGAAACACAAACTGCTGAAAAATTTTCGGTAAAATCTACCGATAAACCTAAATAAATGCGCCGTGAAGTATTGCGGCGACCAAAATAATTATGAAAAATTTTAAGAATTTTCTTATTTTGCTTTTTGTTTTTGCGCTTACTTATTCAGGTTTGACATTGAAAGTGAACGCTCAAAAATCAGAGAAATTAACATCCGGCAATACTGAAAAAAATGCGACATTGCCGACAAAATCCGCCGCTTACGATTGGCTCGACATCGCACTCGAAGCGACGGCGCGGGAACACGACCGGAATGCGCCGCGTCCGACAATCGGTTCGAGAATGCTGATGATTATTACGACTTCGATGTATGACGCTTGGGCGGCTTACGACGAAAAAGCGGTCGGCACACGGCTTGGCGGGACATTGCGTCGTCCGAAAGTCGAACGCACTGAAGCGAATAAACGCACGGCAATCTCTTATGCGACTTATCGGGCAATGCTTGATCTTTTTGCCGATGATAAAGAATGGCTCGACGATCAGATGCGTAAAAATGGTTACGATCCGAGCAACAATACAACCGATATAACAACGCCGGAAGGCATCGGGAACGTCGCAGCGGCAGCACTTATCGAATATCGCCATCACGACGGCGCGAATCAACTCGGCGACGAGGAAGGCTCGAACGGCAAACCATATTCCGATTACACTTTTTATCGTCCGATAAATCCGCAGAATAATATAATTGATCCCGATTGCTGGCAGCCGATTGAATTTACGCTCACTGAAGGCAAAAAAGCCACGCCCGGATTTTTAACTCCGCAGTGGTATCGCGTCAAATCATTCGGTTTGGAACATAACGATATGTTTCGTCCCGGACCGCCGCCGAAGGTCGGTTCGGAAGAACTAAAAAAAGAAGTTGACGAAGTGATTATGTATAATTCGAGTCTGACGCTCGAACAAAAAGCGGTTGTGGAATTTATGCGCGACGGACCGCGTTCGACCGGACAATCCGGTCATTGGCTGAGATTGGCGCAAGCCGTTTCTCTGCGCGATAAAAATAATACGGACACGGACGTAAAAATGTATTTCGCCGTTGGGGTGGCGACATCCGACGCTTTTATCGCTTCTTGGGAAGCCAAACGCTATTACGATTCGTCGCGCCCTTGGACGCTGATTCGTTATTATTACAAAGACAAACAAATTCGCGGTTGGAGCGGAGTCGGAAAAGGCGTTTCAACGATTCCGGCGGAAGAATGGCATCCGTATTCACCGATTTCATTTATCACGCCGCCGTTTCCCGGCTACGTTTCCGGTCACAGCACGGTCAGCGCGGCGGGCGCGAAAATACTGGAACTTTTCACGGGCAGCGATGCTTTCGGCGCAACTGCCGAGCGTCATCCCGGAGAAATGACCGAAGCGGGAGTTTCCTGCGAATTAAAGCAAAGCGTTGACGGAAAACCGGGCGCAAAAATTACGGGCGACGGAACTGTTACGCTGAAAATGCCGACATTCACGGCGGCGGCGGAAATGGCTGGACTTTCGCGCGTGATGGGCGGCTATCACATCCAAGCCGACAACATCGCCGGTTTGGAATTAGGGCGCAAAGTTGCAGCGCATATTTACCCGAAAATCGAAAGTTATTTTAACGGCACTTCGGGAAAATCGAACGATACGAAAATGACGGCGGCGCGATAAATTGTCGAGTTTTGAAAGAAAGCATTTAGCCGCAGATTTACACAGATAAACGCAGATATTTTTTGAGATTCTCGTCTTTTCTTATCTCGTGTTCATCTGTGTAAATCTGTGGTTAAAATTCTTTTGTGAGACAATTGTTAAGAAAATTTTAGTGAGCAAACGGGAAAACAAAAAGCGAAAAATCGCCGTCGTTACGACTTCACGCGCCGATTACGGGCATCTTTACTGGACGCTTAAGGAACTCGAAAACCGTCCCGCAATTGATTTAAAACTGATCGCGCTCGGCGCACATTTTTCGCCCGCGTTTGGAAATACTTTCACGGAAATCGAAGCCGACAATTTTACTATTGACGAGCGCGTCGAATGTCTGCTCAGTTCCGATTCGGATGTCGGAATGGCGAAAACAATCGGCGTGGCGACACTCGGTTTGGCGGACGTTTTAGGAAAAATGCGCCCCAGTATTCTGCTTTTAATCGCCGACCGTTACGAAATGCTCGCGCCGGCTTCGGTCGCGCTCGCGCTGCGAATTCCGATTGCCCACATCGAAGGCGGCGATGTCAGCGAAGGCGCGATTGACGATGCCGTCAGAAACGCGCTGACGAAAATGAGTCATCTGCATTTCACGACCAACGAAAATTCCAGAAAAAGAGTTGTCGCAATGGGCGAAGAAAATTGGCGTGTCCATTGTGTCGGCTCGCCGTCGCTCGACAATCTGCGCCGCCGCGAACTTTTTTCGCGGGAAGATTTGGAAAACGATTTGCAGTTGACATTTGACGGCAAAACCGTCGTCGTCGCCTATCATCCGGTGACGATTCGGCACGATACGATTGCCGAAGCCGATGCGGTTTTTAATGCCCTTGAAAAAGTTTCGCAGCAGATAATTCTCTGCTATCCGAATTCCGACGCCGGAAGTCATCAGCTAATCGAGCGCGCAAAAGAGTTTTGCGAAAATCGCCTTAACGCGCATCTTTTCGTTAATCTAAATCATTTGAAATACTGGAGTTTGCTCAAATATTCCGATTTGCTTGTGGGAAATTCGAGCAGCGGAATTATGGAAACGGCTTCGCTCGAATTGCCGACCGTCAATATTGGAATGCGGCAGAAAGGACGCGAAAAACCGCGAAACATAATTGATGCTGCGCCGGAAACGGACGCGATTTGGCAGGCGATTGAAAAAGGTTTGAGCGCGGATTTTCGGAAATCTCTGGCGGGTATGACGAATCCATACGGCGACGGACACGCTTCGGAACGAATCGCGGAAATTTTGGCTGAAGTGGAATTGGGCGAAAAACTTTTGATCAAACGCGCCGTTTGAAACGATTAGAAACAAATGAAAATTCCACTTTCCGCGCCTGATATTACTGAAAAAGAAATCGCCGCCGTGACGGAAGTTTTGCAGTCGCCGCGTCTTAGTTTGGGACCGAAACTCGAGGAATTCGAGCGCGATTTTGCTGAATATATCGGCGCAAAACACGCCGTCGCGGTCAACTCCGGCACGAGCGGTCTGCATCTTTGTGTGCGTGCTTTGAATTTGAAAGACGATAATGAAATTATCACCACGCCGTTTAGTTTTATCGCTTCCGCCAATGTTTTGCTTTATGAAAACTGCGTTCCGGTGTTCGTTGATATTGACCGGGAAACATTGAATATTGACGCGGGAAAAATCGAAGCCGCAATCACCGAAAAAACCAAAGCGATAATGGTCGTTCACGTTTTCGGTTGCCCGTCGCCGATGGAAAAAATCCGCGAAATCGCCGATAAACACGATTTGAAAATCATCGAAGACGCGTGCGAAGCCATCGGCGCGGAATATGAAAATCTGCGCGTCGGAAACTTGGGCGATTGCGGAGTTTTCGCATTTTATCCGAACAAACAAATCACGACCGGCGAAGGCGGAATGGTCGTTACAGATGACGAGCAAATCGCCAAAAAGTGCCGAATATTGCGAAATCAGGGGCGCGATCCCGAACTCGATTGGTTCGATCACGCCGCGCTCGGTTTCAACTATCGCTTGTCCGACATCAATTGCGCGCTCGGCATCGAACAATTGAAAAGAATTGACGAAATTTTGGACGAGAGAAAAACCGTCGCCCGAAAATATCACGAACGGTTAAAGCAGAATCCGCATCTGATTACACCTGACATCGAATTTCCGAATGGGCGAATCAGTTGGTTTGTTTATGTCATTCGGCTGAACGAAAATTTTACGAAAGATCAGCGCGATTTGGTCGTCAACGAAATGCAGAAAAGCGGAACCGGCTGCGGACGATATTTCGCGCCGATTCATTTGCAACCGCTTTACGTTGAAAAATTCGGTTACAAAACGGGCGATTTTCCGCTGGCGGAAAGTGCCGCCGAACGAGTTATCGCGCTTCCTTTTTTCAATAAAATTTCCGATGCGCAGATTGAAGAAGTTTGTGAAAGGCTGGGAAAATTGATTGCTGAGATAATCTGAATTGCTTTAGTTTATTAGAATTTTCAAAAATGAAAACTCCTTGGAATAGAATAAAAAATAATTTTTATGACATACATCTTGACAAAAGATTTACCTGATGTTGAAAGCCATATTCACGAAAAACGCCGTAGTGAAAATTGGCAGGCTTATCAAAATCGTCTTCAAAAAATAAAAAAAAGAATGCCGTTGTCAGTACAAGAATATGCTTTAGCTGATTGGCATTATAACTTTTCGGATCACAGATGTCCTCACGACGCTTGGCTTGAACACTTGATTGTTCGTGAGTTAGTGAGCGGAGAAAGGTCGGAAATTCGATCTTTGGAAATCGAAGTTAAATTATTGGGCGCATATCACGACGGATATATCGAATTTCATTACAAAGAAGTGAAAAGTTATTGTTTCGACCAACCGCATCGCCAAGGAAAATGGGAAACGACCAAAAAAAGACATAAAGATTGGATAGTTGATGAGGTTGATTTATCAGGAAATGGGTATATCTTGCACGAAATTGAATGGCTTGATGGCGGACATTGGTTTATCGAATGCCGAAGTTTTGAATATAATTGGATTCCGATAGATAAATTTTTGAGTAGTTGAAAATTACTACTTACACTTTGAAAACAAACAGACTTCACTTAACTGCGTCGAAACCAAACTGCTACAATAATTATATGAGATTTAATGCCAGACTTTTTATTTTCGCTTTTTTATTGTTCGTCTGTTTAGGCGGAACACTTTATATTTCCACAGCACAAACAGAAAATAAAATTTCTCCGGCAAACCGCGAAAATGCTTATCGCGCAAACAACGTCGGCGTGGCGTATTTGGAACAGTTCGATTACGCGAAAGCGGCGGAATCTTTTCGGCAGGCGTTGAAAATTGATCCGAAATTAAAACTTGCGAACGTCAATCTGGCAATCGCGCTTTTTAACCAGCAAGATATGGACGCGGCACTGCAAGCCGCAAAAAATGCCGCTGAAATCGCACCCGAATATCCGCAAACATCTTATATTCTCGGACTGATCGCCAGAAATCAGAATCGCGCGGAAGATGCCGTCGCGTCTTTTGAGAAGGTTTTGAAAATTGATCCGAACGATGTCGGCGCGAACGTCAATCTCGGACAAATTTACATTCAACAGCGAAATTACGCGGAAGCGGAGACGTTTTTTCGCAAAGCCGTCGCCGCCGAACCTTATAATTCGACGGCGATTTATAATCTGGCGACCGTGCTTTTACGTAGCGATGCCCGCGATGAAGGAAAGCATCTGATGGCGCGCTTTCAGGATTTGCGGCAGAGCGGCGCGGCGACGAGCATCGGGCAAAATTATCTTGAACAAGGACGTTACGCCGAAGCAGTCGCTTCGACCGGCGCGGAAAGCGGACTCGTTGACAGAACCGCGCCGCCGGTTGTTTTTCAAAATGTTGATGTCAACTTGCCTTCCGCCGATGTTAATTCTAAAAATAATTCCGCCGAAATTCCCGCGCAAGCCGCCGCTTTGTTTGATTACGACAACAACGGAGATTTGGATTTGGTGAAAATTGACGGCGAACCCGCGCAGATTCATCTTTATAAAAACGGGAAAAATAAATATCTGGATGTAACGAAAACCGCCGGAGATTTGAGCAAACCGCTGAATTTGCGCGGTTACGGCGTGGTCGCGGGCGATTTTGACAACGATACTTTTCCCGATCTGCTCGTTTTCGGCAAAGGACAAACGACGCTTTTTCGCAATGACGGGAAAGGCGGTTTTGAAAACGTCACGGCGAAAGCGAAAATTCCCGCGTCTTCGATTATTTCGATTTCGGGCGCGTTTCTAGATGCCGATCACGACGGCGATCTAGACATTTTTCTCGGCGGTTACGCGGACGATAAGCATAATTCCGCCGCCAATCGGCTTTTGCGAAATAACGGCGACGGAACTTTCACGGATATTTCCGAACAGGCAAAAATCAATGTGCCGAGCCGCGCCGTCGCCGTTGTGCCGACCGATTACGACAATCGGCGCGATATTGATTTGCTGGTTTTGAATCGCGGCGGCAAACCGAATCTCTTCCGCAATCTGCGCGACGGTTCGTTCAAAGATGTCGCGGCGGAAGTCGGCTTAAACCAAAGCGACGACTGGATTTCGGCGGCGGCGGGCGATTTCAACAAAGACACTTACACCGATTTCTTTTTCGGCAGAGGAGACGGACGCGGCGTGTTCGCCATCTCCGACGGACGCGGGCAATTTACCTTGAAAGACGCGCCCGAAGGCACGGAAAACGCCGCGTCCGCACAGTTTCTCGATTACGATAACGACGGTCTGCTCGATTTAATCGTCAACACCGATCAAGGTTTCGCCGTCGCGCGAAATCTCGGCGACGGCTGGGCGAAAGCCGTCTCATCGGCATTCAAAATAAAACCGGACGCGGAAAATGCGTTGATAAATTCGCGGCAGATTTTGTCGGGCGACATTGACCTCGACGGCGATGTTGATTTGCTGGCGTTCGCCAAAAACGGCGCGTTAAAATTTATCCAAAACGTCGGCGGCGACGCGAATAATTCGGAAAGCGTGCGTTTGAAAGGGCGCGTCAGCAACCGCACGGGAATCGGCGCGAAAGTTGATATGCGGGCGGGAAGTCTGGCGCAGAAACTCGAAACTTACGCGGCGAGTCCGATGCCCGCGCCGTCGGAAGTGATTTTTGGTCTGGGCAAACGCGAAAAATCCGATGCCGTGCGTGTCATCTGGACTTCGGGCGTGGTGCAGTCGGAAATTAAGTCCGCCGCCGAAGCCAAGCAAACCGCGAAGAATTTTGAGGTCATCAACATCGAAGAACTCGACCGCAAACCGTCGTCGTGTCCGTATCTTTACACCTGGAACGGCGAAAAATTCGAGTTTATCACCGATTTTCTCGGCGGCGGCGAAATGGGAAATTGGCAGGGCAAGGGCGTTTACGATTCGCCCGATTCCGACGAATTCGTTCGAATCACATCCGATCAGTTAAAGCCGCAAAATGGGAAATACGAAATTCGCGTGACCAACGAACTTGAAGAAGTTTTGTTTTTGGATAACCTGAAACTCGTCGCCGTCGAACACGATGCGGACTCGGAAGTCTTTCCGAATGGAGGTTTAGGAATTCCGACTGCCGGACAAAAGATTTTATATCAAACGAAAAACGCGTCCGCGCCGCTTTCCGCCGTTGACACGAACGGGAAAAATATTCTGCCAAAAATCGTCAAACTCGACCGCGTTTTTTACGACGATTTCCAGTCGCTGAATATTCGCGGTTACGCCGAAAATCATAGTTTGACATTGAATCTGGATTCTAAAAAAGGTTACAAAGGCAGAACGCTACTGTTGCTGATGGGTTGGACGGATTACGCTTTTTCGTCGGATAACGTCGCCGCGTCGCAAAGCGGAAAATCGCAGTTCTTGCCGTATTTGCAGGTCAAAAATAAACGCGGCGAATGGCAAACCGTGATTGACAGCATCGGAATTTCCATCGGGCGACCACAGACTTTGGTGGTGGATTTAACCGGGAAATTTCTCACCGATTCGCGCGAAATCCGCATCGTGACGAACTTCAAAACTTACTGGGATAAAATCGCGGTGGACACGAGCGAGCAAAAACCCGATTTGAAAACTATCGAATTAAAACCGGCGCAGGCTGATTTGCGCGAACGCGGATATTCGGCGGAATCAAAAATCAACGAAATGATCGCGCCGGATTACACGAAAGTTTCAAACGACGAACGCTGGAAATATTTCGCCGGAAAATTCACGCGAACGGGCGATGTAAAGCCTTTGCTCAATGAAATTGACGACGTTTTCGTGATTTCAAAAACGGGCGACGAACTCGTTTTGAGTTT